>NZ_JBEPYQ010000088.1:0-30397 GCF_041641335.1 Cohnella sp.
CGAAGACGAGAAGCTTCTGGACGAAATCTTGAAAGACTATCCGAAGGAAAGGGTGAAATTCATGGAACTGATGCCTGCATGGAAACGTTGGGGATACGAAGAGGGAATGGAAAAGGGGAAGGCAGAAGAGCGGGCAGAGCTCGTCCGCCGAATGCTCGCCAAGGGATTTACCCCGGAACAAGTGGCGGATACTTTCGACATTCCGTTAACCGAAGTGGAGAAAATCGAGAAGCACTGAACGCGGGAAGGCGGGCCGGAGAAGCCTGCGGGATACTAAAATTTCGAATGTGCTTTCATGACAAGCGGTATGAGAATCGAGCGTTTCAGCGGCAGTTCGTCGAAAAGAACCTTCAATTCCACTTAGAGGGTGGCTTGATGGTTCTTTGCCTTACAAAATATCTCATTCCCGTGAAGTCCGTTCCTTCAGCTGCTCGAACTGCTCCGTCGTGAGAACCGGGTCCTTGTCATTGTAGAAAATGTAGACGTCGTCCAGCTTGATGCGGATGTAGGGCGGATTTTTTTTGAACACGTACAGCCGCGTCTTGCCCAGCCCCTTCAACCGAAAATGTCCGCGAGCATGCGCTCCCGTCGCCTCTCCGTTAAGTTTGGTGCCTGATGGAATGTCGTCAACCAGCGTTAACTCCTCGATGTCGGACAGGCTGAAGTCGTAGGAATACATCGGATAATCGATGCTTACCGTGCTGTCCTGCGACAACGTCAACGTTGGCGAGGTCAGCTCCGAACGGATGAGCAGGAACGATACGCCGACGATAACGGCAGCCATAAGTGCCAACGCCCCTCCCATAATCACCTTGCCGGCCATCGTGCCCGTATTAATCGTTTCCCCTAAGCCGATCCTTTTCGTAACCATCAAGCTCTTGTCGTTAGGATTATGGTAGGTGAACCCGTTCGCCCAATATTCGTCGTCGTCCGTGTAGACGACTTTGTCGTCCTGCTCCAGCAGCTCTTGCTCGAGGGCGTGGATTTTGCGGTGCACGTACAGAATCAAACCAATCGGAAGCACCGTGAACGCTATCGTAAGCGCTACCCAGGCTCCGAAGGCGTCCGCTTGCTCGCGGGTGGCGGCCAGATAGATGAGCGCAAAATGGACGTTCTCGACCATCGCCATAACTACCCACAAATAAGACCAGGCGCGTCGCCGCGCTTGATTGAGGCTCAAATTCGCTTCGCTGTTCATGCTGTAGACTTTGGCCTTCGCCCTTCTCATTCCGAGCGAGATGAACAAGAACATTGCGGTTACGGCCATGCCTGCGATGCCGATCCCGAGATAGGCGGTGTCGTCACGAAAGGTCCACATCGCCAGCCCTGCGGATATCGCCAGAGGAACGACAAACAACCATGGAGAGGCGGAGCGCTTGTTCTTCAATTGGGCGACCCGCAGATCGCTGCGGACGACGCGTTTCTCTCCGACGAACCAATCGTTCTCCCGCTTGAGAGCCAGAGTTTCGCGGAACGCGCGTCGAAACGGAATAACCGAGACGACGAAATAACCGCACATCCATAGAAGATAATAGATCGTTTGATAGGCCGGCCAAGCATGCAGCACGGCAACCGGAACGAACAGCGCGAGCGTCGCCAGCTGGTACCGGGCAAACCGTCTGCGGAATCCGGTCCGGATGTCGCGAACCCGTTCATCCTCGGCGGCATGTTCCGGCAGCGTCACGGCGAACAGCATCCCTTTTTTGTAGCGGGACTGGGGATTGTAAGTGGCAATGATGACGATATAGCCGATAGCGGCCGTTAGCAGATAGACGGCGGTAAGAATAGCGATCAACTCTCTTCCCTATGATGGCTAGTGCTGATAGGTCATTTTGGAGAAAATCCGGGAGCATAGCGACTGGAACGCGGATTGATCGACACCCCTGATCGTAGCCTGAGCGATAATTAACTGAAGCTGTTCCTCCAGTTGCTGGGCGTGTACGTCGGCGTTCTGCGTTCGGGGGCTTACCTTCGCCCCGTGCCTCCGATCGATAACGATGTACCCTTCTTGCTTCAGAAGCGCGTACGCTTTGTTCACCGTCATCGTGTTGATGCCCAGATCCCCGGCAAGCTGGCGAACGGTCGGCAGCCTCTCCTGCGCCTCCAATCGGCCGGTCGCGATGCCGATGACGATCTGGTTGCGGAGCTGCTCGTAAAGCGGCGTCTCGCTATCCAATTGCAGCGTGATGACCATAGCGTCTTACACCTCCGAACTTTTTATGTATTATTTATTATAATACAAATGATACTTAAGGAGCAAGCGGAGATCATTTTGCGGCCCAAGGGCGCCTAATACCATGACTTCCCGGGAGGCAAGGAAGAGCTTGTTGAAGTCGGCCCTCCCCTACACCTTTCTGCGTCCCGGCTTTTTTACGCAAAATTTGAATACGACGCATTTGGAGGAAATTCGGGAGGACCGACGGATCTACGTACCCGCGGGCAAAGGAAGAACAAGCTTTATCGATGTTCGCGATTGCCGAGGTAGCGGTCGGGCTTTAACGGAAAACGGCTTCGAGAACCGCGCCTACGAGGAGGTCGCCGCCCGGATGACGGAAGTCGCCAACGCCTCCGCCAGCATGACGCCGCTCAGACGAACGCTGAGCTGGACCGGGCCGGCCGGAGGCTCCGACCACGACGGACCGATTGCGCCGGAAGCGCGATCGATTCCGAGTTCCCGCAGGGTCTCCCCGTTGCGGCGCAAAATGTCCGCCCACGCCTCAGCCCCTTCCGCTCCGCTTGCGATCAGCAGCTTGACGTAGCGGACGAGAATGCCTTTGAACAAGCCGGTGTCGTCGATGCCTTCGTCCGGCAGCATGCCCGTCTCCGGGTCGACCAGGCGGTCGATCGTCGCCCGCGCCGTCCTCTCCGCCTCCCGCAAGTACCGAATTTCTCCCGTATGGGCATGAAGTTCGAGCCCCGCTCCGATCATGACGCCTTGACAGTAAGTGAACGCCCAGTCGTAATCGATGCGACCGTCGCCGAGCCGGTTCATGCCGTCCCACACGAAGCCCGTCTCCGGATCGACCAGATTCTCCAGGTTCCACTCGTAAATTCGTTTCGCCCAAACCAGGTCGTCCTCCGCTCCGAAGCGGGCGTGAAGCCGAGCGGCGAGAATGGCGGCCGGCGCGTTGGCCGGCGTGTTTTTGTAGTCCAGTTGATTTTTGTTCCATGCCAGCCCGCCGCCCATATGTCCGTTCCAGGCAGTTTGGATGTCCGTCCACAGGTCGAGCACGGCCAGCTTGTATTCCTCTTCGCCGGTATGATCGTACATCCTCAGCAGCGCCAGCGCCGTCCATTCCATATCGTCGTAATAATCGTGGCGATACGTGCCGCCGTTGGACGCCTTGAGGCCGCGGGCCAATTCCCGCGCGCGCTCCAAATACTTCTCGTCCCGGCTCCGATCCCACCCGTCGACCAGTACGTCAATCGCGTGCGCCTGCCACCAGTAGTAATAGTTCTCGCCCTCCACGCCTTCCTTGAGCGGATACCATTGATTCATGATAGCCGTCCGCTCGTTCCAGTAATGCCGATAGAAAACCTCCTGAAGCTCCTCGGCCCTCTCCGTCCAGCCGCTCATACCGTCGCCTCCGTCCGCCCGGCGAGCTCCGCAGCTTCAAGCCGCGCGGCCGCCTCCAGCAATAGGATCCCGCTGATCTGCGTCCCCAGCTCGACCGTGTCGCCCGGGGGCTCATTCCAGTTCGGACCGAACAGCGTCCGCTCGGCGTCCCTTCCCTCCGACCATAGCCTATCGGCGTTGCCGGCAACCAGCTTCCCAGGCTCCCCGCCGCGGGACGGATCGGCGAGCGCCAGCTGAGCCAGATAGCGGACGAAAATGCCTTTGAACAGCCCGCCGTCTCCATTTCCTTCGTTCGGCAGCAGCCCGGTCTCCGGGTCGGCCAGTCTGCGGGCGGCCGCGCCTGCCGTTCGCCGGGCGTCCTGCATGTACGCTTCTTTTCCGGTCGCCCGATGCAGCTCGAGCGCCGCGCCGACATACACGCCTTGGCAGTACGTGAACGCCCAATCCTTGTCGATCGCTCCGTCGCCTTGGCGGTTCATGCCGTCCCAGACGAATCCGCTGGCGGGATCCACCAGGTTGTTTTTCTGCCACTCGTAAATTTTAAGCGCCCAATCCAGATCGGCTTGGTCGCCGAACCGTGCGTGCAGCCGTGCGGCCAGAATGACGGCCGGCGCGTTGGCCGGCGTATTCTTGTAGTCGAGCTGGCTCTTCTGCCAGGCGATGCCTCCGCCCATATGCTCGTTCCAGCCGGTCTTGATGTCTTCCCAGAGCAGGAGCGCGGCTTCCTTGTACTTCTCCGTGCCGGTCGCGTTATAGGCTCTGAGCCAGGCGATCGCCATCCATTCCATGTCGTCGTACAGCGCGTTCGGCCATGCGCCGCCGTTGCGCCGGAGCAGCCCTTCGTACAGGTCGTCCAGCAGCCCGGAGTAGCGGGAATCCCCGGTACGCTCCAAGCCGTCCGTCAATGCCTCAACCGCGTGCGCCATCCACCAGTAATGGAAAATCGTATTGCATTCTCCGTTCGGACACGGCGTCTCGATGTCGAACATGCCGATTCCGGCATTCCAGTAACGTTCTACCAGCGCCTGCTGCGCCAGATCGGCCCGAGCGGCCCATGCTTCCGTCTGCTGTCTCATAGATATCACCGCTCCGTTTCTTTATTTAAAACCCAGTCTCTCCAGCTTGGCCGCCTGCTCGACGAGCATGACTCCGCTGAGCTGCGAGCTCAATTGCACGATCGTTTCCGGCGGCTGCGCCCACGACGTGCCGAATCTTGCCTCGTCGCCGGTCCGACCGTAATCCCACAGGCTGGCCGCGTTCGTCAGAATCAGGCTGCCATATTGGCCGCCCCGCTCCGGTTCGCGAATCGCCCATTCGGTCAAATAGCGGACGAGCACGCCCTTGAACAAACCGCCGTCGCCGTCTCCTTCGTTCGGAAGCAGCCCGGTCGCCGGGCTTGCCATCGTGCCAAGCACGTAGTCGGCCGTCTTGTTCGCGTCGTCCCGGTATTTCTCCTCGCCGATCGCCGCGTACAGTTCCATGGCCGCCCCAATAAACACCCCCTGGCCGTAAGTAAACTTCCAGTCCTTGTCGATCGCGCCGTCTCCCGTCCGATTGATTCCGTCCCACACGAGGCCGGATTCGGGATCGACCAGCGTCCGCTTCTGCCAATCGTAAATCTTCAGCGCCCATTGCAGATCCTCGTCCGCGCCGAACACCCGATAGAGTCGGGCAGCGAGAATAACGGCCGGAGCGTTGGCGGGCGTGTTCTTGTAGTCGAGCTGCTCCTTGCGCCACGCGATTCCGCCGCCCATCTCCTCGTTCCAGCCGTCCTTGATATCCGTCCACAGCTCAAGCGCGGCGTCCCTGTATTTGTCGTCGCCCAGCAGCTCGTAGGCTCTCAGCCAGGCGAGCGCCATCCATTCCATATCGTCGTAATAGCCGTTCGTCCATACGCCGGCGTTGCGGTTCTGAATGCCTGCGAACAGCTCGCCGATCCTCTCGCGCACGCCGTCGTCCTTCGTCCGCTCATAGCGATCGAGCAGGGAGTCGGCCGCATGCGCCAGCCACCAGTAATTAAACGGATCGGTGCACGCCTGCAAAATGCAAGGAGACGCATTGTTAAACATGCCCCGCTTGCCGTCCCAGAACGATTGCTCCAGCTCCGCGCCCGCCTCATCGGCCCTCTCGGCCCACAATTCCCGGCCCGCACCGCCTCCCGGCCAGCCCGTCGAGAGCCAGACGAGTACCGCGGTCAGCGCGAGAGCCAGAACGGCGACTCCCGACCCTACGACACGCTTCGGTGCGATGTTCGCCACCTCCTATCCTTTTACGCCGCTGAACGCGATCCCTTGCACGAAATACTTTTGCAGCAAAATAAACAACACGAGAATCGGCAGCGTCGCTACGAGCGCGCCCGCCATCATCGGTCCGAAATCGGTCTGATGGTTGTACGAGAACGCCTGCAAACCCATCTGGATCGTATGCTTTAGCGGATCGTTCAGCACGATCATCGGCCAGAGGAACGAGTTCCAGCCTGCCTGGAAGGTGAAAATCCCAAGCGTCGCCAACGCCGGCTTCGTCAGCGGAAGATAGATTTGCCAGAAAATCCGAAACTCTCCCGCCCCTTCAATCCGCGCCACCTCCATCATGTCGCTCGGCAGCGTCAGGAAAAACTGCCGCATGAAGAACACCGCGAACGAACCCGCAGCGCCGGGAAGGATGATCGCCCAGAACGAGTTCAGCAAGCCATGGCCGCCCGAGCCCGTCCAGTCGTTGCCGCCGACGAACGGTAGATGCATCAGCACGTAGAAGCTCGGAATCATCGTCACGACGCCCGGAATCATCATCGCCATCAGCAGCACGCGAAACAGAGGCTTGTTGAGGCGGAACGTCAGCTTGGCGAACGCATAGCCGGCCAGCGAACCGAGGAACAGGTTGGACAGCACGCCCATGATCGCCAGATAAAAGGAGTTGCCGAAATACCTCAGAAACGGAACGGTCGTAAACGCGTCCCTGTAATGCTCCAGCGTAAAGTGCGAAGGCAGCCACCGGATCGGGAACGCGAAAATTTCATTGTCCGGCTTAAACGAAGTGAGCACGCTCCATAAGAAAGGAAGAAACATGACGAGCGATACGGTCGTAGCCGTGACGTAAAATACGGTCAGACGCAGCGCCCGGCCGGCGCCGGGACTGTAGCCGCCTGCGGCGGATGTCGTTTTCATCACCATTCATCCCCCTTATACGATCGGCTCTTCCGCTTTGGACAGCCGCATGTTGATCAGCGAGAAAATAAGAATCGCCAGCGCGAGCACGAACGCCTGAGCGGACGCGTAGCCCATCTGCAACTGATTAAAGCCCTGCTGGTAGATGAGGTACACGGGCGTCTTCGTCGCGTTCGCCGGTCCGCCCTGAGTCAGTACGAACGCCTGGTCGAACAGCTGCAGCGCGCCGATGATCGACATCGTGCTGACGAGGAACGTCGTCGGCCTGAGCTGAGGCCACGTAATGTAGCGGAACCGCTGAACCGCGTTCGCTCCGTCCAGCTTGGCCGATTCGTACAAATAGTCCGGCACGCCTTGAAGTCCGGCCAAATAGATGACCATATTGGATCCGACCGCCTGCCACAGCGTCACCATAATGACGGAAGCCATCGCCGTTCTCGTCTCCGATAGCCAAGCCGGTCCGGTAACGCCGAAGTAAGACAGGAAGCCGTTCAGCAGCCCGAATTCCGGGTGCAGCACCCACAGCCACACCGTAGCGGCGGCGACCGCCGAAGTCAGCGTCGGCAAGTAGTTCAGCGTGCGGAACACCTTGACGCCCCGGATCGCCTTGTTCAGCAGCAGCGCGATCAGCAGCGAAGTCAAAATGTTCAGCGGCACGAAGATGACGGTGTAAAACAGCACGTTGCGAAACGTCTGCCACAGCAGCGTGTCCGTGTACAGCTTCCGGTAATTGGACAGCCCGACCCAGTCCATCCGGCTCAGCACGTCGTAATTCGTAAAACTCAAATAGAATGCCATAAATACCGGTACGACGGTAAAAACGGAGAACAGCAAAATGGCCGGCGAGATGAACAGGTACGCCATGCGCGCCTGATGGGCGTGCAGCTTGCGGGATCGAATCATGTGCGTTCTTCCTTTCTCCTCGAATTCATCCGGCTACCCGAATGCCGCATACGTCGAGCACGAGCTCGCAGTACATCATGTTCGCCCACGAGAACCACGGCCTCGTGTACTTGGACGCATCGTCCGCGTCGAAGCCTTCGTGCATCATGCCGGCGCCTCCGTCGGTGTACTCCAACAGGTCGAGCAGCCGCAGCTTCTCCTCGGGCTCCCGCGCCGTGAGCCCCTGCATCGCCAGCGCGATCGGCCAGATGTAGCGGTACGGCGTATGCGGGCTGCCGATGCCGGAAGCTTCCTTCCCGGAGAAAAAGTACGGATTGTGCTCGCTGAGAATGAACGCACGAGTTCGAACGTAAGTCGGATCGTCGCTGCCCGCATAGCCGAGATACGGAATCGACAGCAGGCTCGGCACGTTGGCGTCGTCCATCAGCGTATAGCCGCCCAGCCCGTCCGTCTCGTAGGCGTAAATATCGCCGAATTGCGGATGATTCACGATGCCATAGCTGCGGACGCCGGCATCGATCTCGGACGCCAGCCGCTCGGCCTCGGCCTTCAGTTCGCCGTCTCCCAGCACCCGCTCCGCGATCTCGGCCAGCTCGCGCAGCGCCACGACCGCGAACATATTGGACGGAATGAGATAACCGTAGTCGCAGGCGTCGTCGCTCGGCCGAAAACCGGACCAGGTCATGCCCGTCGGGCCTGTAACCGAGCCTTTGCCGTCGCGGGAAAGCGTATCGGTAACCGGACAGTTTCTTCTGACGAAGCGGTAGTCCGAATGTTGTTCGTGGTTTTGTTCCTTCCTCCACAGCTCCAGGATGAGAGCCGCCGCCTTCCTGAACGTCTCGTTGAACTGCGCCGTCGTTCCGGCGTTTTGCCAGAGCAGGTAGGCCAGATGAAGCGGATAGCACAGCGAATCGATCTCGTACTTGCGCTCCCACACGAGCGGACTCATGTCCGTCTCGTCGTTCTGATGGCCTTGGCCGTTAGCGGTTTCGTTAAACGCGTTGGCGTAAGGATCGTGTATGACGTAACGGAGCTGTCTCTCTACGACTCCGAGCAGCAGCCGTTCGAATTCCGGCTCGTTCTTGGCAAGCAACAGATAAGGTCTCGCTTGCGCCGCCGAATCTCTAAGCCACATCGCCGGAATGTCTCCGGTAATGACGAACGTCGTGCCGTCCTGCAGCCGTCGGAACGTCGTTTCTATCGTATTGCGCATGCAGGCGTCGAACATCTCCTGCGTCTTAGGGCGATGCGGCAATTGCCGCTGCACCGAAGCGATCCATTGCTGCAGCGATGCCAGCATGTCGGTCGATTGAACCATCGTTTCCCACACTCCCTTATGTCGTCTCTCTATAGAGAAGAGGGAGGCGAACCTCCCTCTCCCTCTTAGCGGCTGCTCGCTTCGCCTACTTCACGTCCGCGTTGTCCTTCAGAAGCCGGTCTCCTTGCTCCTGCGCCTTCTTGAGCGTCGTCGCCGCATCCTGCTTGCCTTCCAGGAACAGCTGCAGGTTCGGCACGAGACCGTCGCCCTCCATGATCGAGTAGCCCGGATGCTGCGGCCGGATTTTCGCGAACTCGAGCGTATCCAGGAACGGCTGCCACGAAGGATCGTCCTTGAAGAACGGATCGTCCAGCGCCGGCTTGTAGCCCGGAATATTCAAGCTCGTCTTGGCCCACAGCAGCACGTTGTCCTTGTTGGCCAGCCACCACTTGACGAATTCCCACGCCTCTTCCTTATGCTTGGAGCCTTCGCCAATGACGAGACCGAAGCCGCCCATAACGCTTCCCTTGTCGCCGTTCGGACCTGCAGGAGGCGGAACGATGCCGAAATCGAGATCTTGACCGTATTTCTTATAAGTGCTTAACATCCACGGGCCCGTATAGTTCATCGCCAGCTTGCCGGTGACGAATGCGTCGGTGCCTTCGCCCAAGCCTTGTTCGAAGCCGATTTTGTACACTTTGTCCTGGTTCAGCAGCCGGTCCCAGAGGTTCAGGACGGACAATCCTTTATCGTTGTTGAAATCGGTGGCGTCGTTGCTCGCGTTCAGCATCTGGCCGCCCGCTTGTTGGTTATACATGTTGAACAATCCGGCGTCGCCGAGCGAGAAGCCGGCTACTTCCAGCTTGTCGCCGTTCCATTTTGTCAGCGCTTTCGCGGCGGCAGCAAGCTCTTCCCAGTTCGTGGGAGGCTGAAGACCGGCGTCCGCGAACATTTTCTTGTTGTAGAACAGCGCCCGCGCGTCCACCGTCAGCGGAAGACCGTACAGCTTGCCGTCATGGGAAAGCTCTTTGAGCGCTTCGTCGTAATAGTCGGCCGTGGAGATTCCGTCTCTGGCCATATATTCGTCGATCGGGTGCAGCACGTTCTTCGGCGCGTACAGGTTCGTCCGCCAGCGGTCCCAGAACATGACGTCCGGCGAGCCGCCGGACGTAGCAGCCGTCAGGAACTTCGTGATCATATCCTGCTGCAACACGTATTTCACGCGGATTTTGTCCTGCGACTTGTTGAACGCGTCGACCATCGTCTCGAACTGCTTCTGCCCTTCGCCGCCCCAGTCGCCCCAGAACGTAAGCTCGACGACTCCGCCTCCTCCGGAGTTCGATTGGCCTCCTCCGCTCGATGGCGAAGCAGCCCCGCCTCCTCCATTGCCGCCGTTGTTGCCGCTGCACCCGGCCAATACCGCAAGCACCATGGCGCAGGTCAATAGGATGCCTATCCACTTCTTCATTTTCGACAGCCCCTTATCCAAGTTTTTAAGCGCTTACACATAGTATATTAATTCGAATAAGATAATATGTCAACATAAAGTTGAAGTTATATTATATATCAACATAATGAATTTCAAATCTAATTCGTCATTCGACGACAAAAGGAGAAAACGAACAAGAGAAAGCCCGAATACGGATTCGAGCTTTCTCTCGGCAACGGACTATTCGGCTTTAAAGGTACGAAGCAAGTACGGGCGCCAGGTTACGCCGTCGTAGAATCCCCTTGAACGATCGAGAACGGAACGGTGTTGTTGAAGGAAATCTCCTTCATGTCCCACAGCATCTGGAGCAGATCCGCGGCCCGGCGTCCCATCGCGAATTCGTCCTGGCTGACATGCGTGAACAAATATTTGTTGAACGGACTGTGCGGGGAATCGAAGCAGACGATGCTGCAATCTTCGGGAATGCGCTTGCCCATGGACAGCAGCACCTCTCGCAAGATGAGCGCCAAATTGTATTCGACGGCGACGAACGCGGTCAAATCCGGGTTCATCTCGACGAATTTCTTCACGTTGGCGAAGTCGACCTGTACGTTGCGTTCCTCGAACGAACGGGGCACGGAGCTGAACAGATTCGTCATCAGATGCTGCGGATTCATCCGCAGTCCGTGCTGGTTCAGCGCGTCCGTGTAGCCTTGGATGCGGTCCTCGATCGTCGACGTATTTTCTGCGGGCAGCGTGATAAAGCCGATCTCCGTATGACCGCGGTCAAGCAAATGCTTCGTCAGCTCGAACGCCGCCAGACGGTTGTCCGTATATACGGAGCAGGCGGCCAGCCCCTTCAGATACCGATCGACGAACACGAGCGGATGCTTGTCGAGCACGAGGCGCAGCAGCTCCGAATTGTAGTGTTCCCCATGCACCGGAAAAATGATAAATCCGTCGACGCCAAGCTGAAGGAACGAGCGAATCGCCTCTTCCTCCTCTTCGCCCTTGTCGTACGTAATCTTCATCAGCATCCGGCAGCCCAGCTCGGACAGCCGCTCCTCGACGCCGTGGATCATCCGCAGGCCATACGAATCGGCGAAGTCGGGCAGGATTAGGCCGACCAGCTTCCAGCTTTGCGGATACGACTTCCGCGCGCCCTGGATCTGCTCCGGCTCGGGCAGCGTCTCGGCGACGAAGGAGCCTTTGCCCTGCACGCGCTCGATCAGGCCGTCCGCGGACAGCATTTCGAGCGCCTTCTTCGACGTAATGCGGCTGACGTTGAACTGGTCGGCCAGCTCCTTCTCCGAAGGAACGCGCCCTCCGCGGGGCAACTCGCCGCTTTTGATTTTTTCCAGCAGATAGTGGTAGATTTGCTCGTACAGTGGTCCGTCCATTCAACCATCCCTTGATGTATCATGATATATCAACTATACCTAAAATCACGAAACCTATCAAGATGAAAATCTCAGTCGATACGGCGTTATAGACGAACGAAAAAGAGCGGGCCGCCCCGCTCTCCTGAAAACAATGATTTTTCTTTTTGAACGCTACCCCTTAACCGCCCCAGCCGTAATGCCGCCGGTAATTTTCCGCTGGAAGATCATATAGAAGAGCAGCACCGGGCCCATCGAGACGAGCAGGGCGGCGAACAGCGGGCCCCATTCCGTCCGGTACTGCATCTCGCTCTGCATGACGGCGATGGCGACCGGAATCGTGTATTTCGTAGGGTCGTTCACGAGAACAAGCGCAAATATATATTCATTCCAGATGTTCAGGACAGTGATGATCGACACCGAGACCAGTCCCGGTTTCACAAGCGGCAGCATTATCCGGAAGAATGTTCCGTAATGGGAAGCGCCGTCGATGGCAGCCGATTCCTCCAGCTCCTTCGGCAGCTGCTTGAAGAATCCGACCAGCACGAACACCGCGAACGGAACGGCCGTCACCGTGTAGATGATAATGAGGCCCAGCGCCCGGTTGGTCAGGTACAGATCGTCCATCAGGAAAAACAGCGGGATCATCCCGAGGAAAGCCGGAATCATCATATAAGAAAGATACGAGTAGTACAGCAGGCCGCTTCCCCGGAAAGCGTACCTGGCGATCACGTAAGCGGTCGTAGCGGACAACAAGGCGCCCAGCAGCGTGCTTACGATCGTAATGACCAGCGAGTTGACGAAATAATGTCCGAAGCTGTATTTCTCCCACACGTAGGAGAAGTTGGACCAGATCAGCGGCAGGTCGGGCAGGTTCCACGGCCGGCCGAGCAGAAATTGCGGATTGTCCTTCAGCGCGCTCAGGACTGTCCAGACGACTGGATACAATACGCCCAGAGCCCAGAGGAACAGGCTGCTCTGCATCAGCCAGCGGGACCCGCTGAATTTCGTTCGCCTCTTCATCGGCATACCCCCTCTATGTCAGTTCTATGTTTTCCCGGTTCATGAGCTTCTGCAGCGCGACGGTCGTGATGAACGACAGAATGAGAATCAGGACGCCGATCGCCGAGCCGTAGCTGAACTTGCCGAACTTGTACGCGTTCATGTACAAGTACGAGCCCATGACTTGCGTAGCGTTGTCGACTCCGCCTTCGAACGTCATGATCGTGACGATGACGAACGAGCCGCTCAGCGTTGTCATGACGATCCAGAGCACGGACGTCTTGATCTGCTCCCAGGACAGCGGAAGCGTAATGAGCCGGAACTGCCGCCATTGCGAGGCGCCGTCGATCTCGGCCGCTTCGTACAGGGACGACGGAATCGCGAGAATGCCGGCGATCATCAGAATGATCGTGAAGCCGACGCCGGCCCAGATCGAAGGCGGCAGCAGCGCAAAGATCGACCATTTGTCTCCAAGCCAGGCGAAGTCGTACGTCTTCCCCGTAATCGCGGAAATCGCCGAATTCAGGAAGCCGACGTTCGGATTGTACACATAACGCCACAGCACGCCGACGACAACGACGGACAGCACGTTCGGAATGAAGAAGATCGTCCGGTAGAAGCCCGAGCCCTTAATATTGAAGCGGGTCAACGCGACGGCGAAAAAGACGGAAATCAGCATAAAGCCGATTATTTTGCCGAACACGAGAATGTAGTCGTTGCGGATCGTCTTCGGAATGACGTCGTCGTTCATCATTTCCTTGAAGTTGTCCAGTCCGATAAAATTGTAAGTCTCGGAGCCTCCGGACCAGTCGAACAGACTGAGATAGATGCCCTTAAACAGCGGATAGATGCCGAAGACGAGGTACAGCAGCAGCGTCGGCAAAATAAACGACAGAATGAACACATTGCGCTTCATTCTCGCGGAACCGGCACGTTTGGCGTTGTTCATAGGGACCTCCGTTGATGACCGGCGGAACGATAGCCGGGGCGAAGCCGCCCCGATTATCGTTTCCGCGAACCGGTTTCCTATTTATTTTCCTTGGAACGGATCTTCTCCGTCGCTTTCTCCATCCGGTCGATCCACTCTTCCGTCGTAATGTCGCCCTTCGTCAGCGCCAGCGTCGCGTTGTTGCGCTCCGTTACGAGCTCTTCCGGAATGACGACCTCCGGCGAGACGACCGTGCTGTCCGAGTTATAAAATCTCGAAGCTTCCTTCGTCAGCGCAGGCGCGTTCGTCGCTTCCAGATCCGCCTTGATGTTCGACGGCGCCTTGGACAGCTCCGCCCACGACTTGCCGTGCGCTTCGGTGTACAGGAATTGCAGGAACGCTTTGGCCGCGTCCGGATTTTTCGCCTTCTTGGCGATCGCCACCGTAGCGACGTACGGGTTGGCTACGTATTTGCCGCCGTTGTCCTGCGTAATCGAAGGCAGGAAGCCGAAGTCGAAGCCGGCAGGGGTGTCGTTCGCCATCTCGCTCTCTACCCACAGGCCGTTCGGGATGAACGCCGCTTTATGCTGCAGCCATTGCGATTGGGAATCGGTATGGTTAAGCGCCGGCGAGCCTTTGTCGAAGAAGCCCTTGTCGCGCATCTGCACGATTTTGTCCAGAGCCTTCTTGACCGGTTCGCTGCTCCATACGCCAGCTTCGAGCGAATTGATTTTCTTCACGATGGAAGTGTCGTAGCCGTTCATCGCGACGATAGCCGGATCGAGCAAGCCTCCGTTGATGTAGTATGGATAGACGCCGGTGTGGATGTAGACGCTCATCTGGCCGTCCGCCTTGATCTTGTCTCCGAGTGCCAGGAAGCTTTCGAAATCCTTCGGCGCTTCCCAACCTTTGTCCTTAAAGAGCGCTTTGTCGTAGAACGTGCCCCACGAGCCGAATACGAGCGGAACGGCATGAACCTTGCCGGCCTGATACTCTTCCGGTTGCGCGATCAGCATGTCGCTGAGCAGCTTGCCGTCGGAGTTTTGCGCCGTCTTGAACCAGTCCGTAAGGTCGAGCAGTTGATCGTCGGTCACCATCTGTCTCGTGTTGGAGCCGGCGCCGTCGATGTAGACGAAATCCGGCGGGCTGCCTTGAATCCAGCGCGGCTTCATCTGGTCGTTGATTTTCGGTCCGGCCGATTCCTTGATTTTCAGATCCGGGTGGAGCTGCTGGAACTCCCCGATGACTTCCTTCCACCAGGCGTCGCCGTAACCGCCGACGAAATACTGAATTTCGAAGTCTCCGGTCAGCTTGACGCCCTCCGGGGCTGAAGCGCTTTCAGAGGGCTTCGCGCTCTCGGACGCCTTCGGGCTCGCCGCCGGCGAAGATTCGCTCCCCTTCTCCTTGCTGCCTCCGCATGCGGACAGGACAAGGGTAAGCATCAGCAGAACAGAACCCCACGTCATCGTTTTTCTAAACAATCTCGACACGAAAAAGACCTCCTTGATATCGATGTATGATGGCTTGCAAGTTCATCATAATCGTTAACTAGGAGGATCCGAATCGAATATCGTCCTGCAACGCGTAGAAAAAAGTACTGCGTTACGGCTTGCGGCTGAGCGCGATTTCCTGCAGCCGGTCCAGCGCCTGGCGCGGGCTCATCGGACCGGACAGCACTGCCTGCCCCATGTTTCTCGTCGCATCCAGCACGGTGGACCATGCGGGCTCGTGAATCGGGTAGAAGCGCGCCCGTTGCAAGGCCTCCAGATTTTGCGTCATCGCCGGGTTGTTCAGACTGAGATTGTCCCCGACCGTCCGGGTGACCGGCAGGAAGCCTTCGCGCAAGATCAGCTCCTCGTAACGATCGTCGTCATAGAGAAAATCGAGAAACAGGGACAGCGCCTTGCGATCGGTATGATCCGTCTTGAACGAGATCAGCACGTCCTGCACGCCGAACACGAACGGCGCGACGCCTTCGCGGACGGGAATCGGCCCTTTGCCCCATCTCAAGCCTTTGTACTCGTACGGCACGACCGCTTCGAAATAGTTGCCGGAGATCATCATCCCCAGCTTCCCGTTGCCGAGAATGCGCTGCTTCTCGTCCCGCGTCGTCACCGTCGGCTCGGCGTCCGTCAAGCCTTGCTCATACAGCCGCTTCAGGAACGACAGTCCTTCGACGTTGGCCTCGGAATTGATCGCCCACTTGCCGTCCTGCATCCAGCCTCCGCCCGCCCCGATGAAGAAATACGTCAAATAAGCCCAAATCTCGTTGTCGGTCAGATCGACGCCGAAGCCTTCGACGCGCAGCTTGTCCTTGATCTGCCGCGCCGCCTGCTCCAGCTCCGGCCAAGTGTCCGGCGGCTCGGCGAGACCGGCTTCCTCGAACAAGTCCTTGTTGTAGTACAGTTCCCTGACGGTGGACACGTACGGAATCGAATACTGCACGCCGCCCACTCGATGCGGGTCCGCCAGAAAAGGATACAGCTTCTCCTCCAACGCGGGAGACAGCAGCTCGTCCATGCGGTTGAGCAGCCCGTCCTGGACGAAATGCGCGTACAGGTTCGACAGCAGCAGATCGGGAGGCTGATCCCGGCTGATCATCGTCTTGTAGACGCTGTCGATAATGTCCCAGTTGATCACCTGCAGCTCGATGTCGATGTGCGGGTACTCGGATTCGAACTCGTTGACCAGATTTTCGAAATACGGCTTGGTCGCGCTGCTGTAGTCGGCTACGACGAATTTAATGAGCGACTTCTTCTCGACTTTCGTCGCGGCCGGCGGGGCGCTTCCCATGCCCGCGTATCGGACGATCAGCACCGTTGCCAGCGATATGAGCAGCAGCGCCAGTCCGATTGTCGCTATCGACGATTTGTTCATCCGGTCGACCTGGCCCCCTCTCGATTGAACTTAATCCACTAACGGAAAGAGCAGCTCCTGGTTGCCCTGCGTATACAAATTATCCTTCGTAATGACGTGCGCCTCGATGCTCAGCCGCGGATCGAGCTTAACGCCCCGAAGCGCCCGCGCGGCCGACTCGATCGCCAGGTAGCCCATATTGAACGGCTTCTGAACGACCGTCGCCTGCAGCGTGCCTTCCTCCAGCAGCTTGATCTCGTAGATCGAGCTGTCGAAGCTGACCAGCTTGACGCGGCCCGAGAGACCTCGCTCCTTGATCGCCTTGGCCGCTCCGACCGTCGCCTGTTCGTTCAAGCCGACAATGCCCCGCAGATCCGGGAATTGGTCGAGCAGCATTCCCGTCCTCACGTAAGCATCGTCCTCCTGCCCCCCGAATTCGTGCATGCCGACATAATCGACGACCGGCGTCTCCGCGAACGCCTCCTCCAGCCCTCTCAGCCGCTCATGCTGGGCAGGCGTTCGGGTGCGGTCGCCCAGCACGGCGACCTGGAACGTCGTCTTCTCCAGCGGCGAAATCATGCTCTTCCCTGCGATGCGACCCGCTTCCGCATGATCGGTCGCGACCAGGCTGAGCGGCTGACCGCCCGGCACGTCCGCGTCGATCAGAATCAGCTTCGCTCCCGAACGCTTCACGTCGCGGACCGCGTCTTCGAGCCTGAGCGGATCGGTCGCGCCGAGCACGAAGGCATCGGGCTTCTTCGCCAGCGCTTCCCCGATCATCCGAATTTGGCCGTCAGAGTCCGTATCGGACAGCGGCCCTGTAATCTCGATATCGACGTCGAGCTCCTTCGCGGCCAGCTCCATTCCTTCCCGCACCGTCCGCCAATATTCGGAGCGGAAATCCGTCGTCTTGAGCACGACGGCGATTTTTTTGTCCCTCTCTCCCGCCAGACGCAGCGTGTCCACGCCGTAGACGACGAGCAGAGCCGTCAGCGCGAGCAGAAGCAGCGCCGTTAACGACCTTTTTCCCGAACTCATGCCGCTCCCCCTCCCTCTACGTCAGCTTGGGCAGCAAGACCGTCACCTCGGTGCCGTCCCCTGGCGCGCTCTTGATGCGGATGCCGTATTCACCGCCGAACAGCCTGATCCGCTCGTTAACGTTGCGGATGCCAATGCTCGCCGTTGGCCCTTCCGACGGCTTCAAAATGTGCTCCAAGCGCTCTGGCTCCATGCCGATGCCGTTGTCCGCGATCACGAATTCGAGATGCTGCTCGTGAACGCTGCCGGAGATGCGGATCATGCCGAGTCCGGGCTTGTTCTTGATGCCGTGATAGATCGCGTTCTCGACGATCGGCTGCAAAATGATTTTCGGCAGCTTATAGTCCATCATCGCCGGATCCGCCTCGATCCGAAAATCGAGCTTGTCCTTGTATCTCATCTTCTGGATCGACAGGTAATGCGTAATATGCTCCAGTTCCACGCGCACAGGCACCGTCTCGTCGTTGCGGTTGATGATGGCCCGGAACAGCTTGGCGAGCGAGGACGTCATCTCCACCACTTCCTCGTGCTTGCGGCGTTCCGCCATCCAGATGATCGAGTCGAGCGTGTTGTACAGAAAATGGGGATTGATCTGCGACTGAAGCACCTTTAGTTCGCTTTTCCGCTTGAAGTGCTCGTTCTGGATGATCTGCTCCATCAGCTCCTTGATTCGGCCGACCATCACGTTAAAGGTCCGTCCGAGCTGGCCGATCTCGTTCTCCGGCAGCGCCTCCGTGCGGACGTCGAAATCCCCTTTCTCCACCTTCTTCATCTGAAGCTGCAGCCGCTTGATCGGACTGGACAGACGACGGGACAAATAGAAGGACAGAATGAGCGCGATGACGAGAGCGAGCACGGTCCACAGCAAATACGACATCCGGATCTGCTGCTGGTTGACGATCAGCTCGTTCGCGTAGGCGACGCCGACGATTTTCCACCCGAAGTGGGTTTCCTGAATCGTATAGATGCGTTTGCCCCCGCCTGCTCCGGCCGTAAAGCTGCCCGTTCCGGTCGTCATCACCTCGTCGATGAGCTCGCTCTTCAGGTTGCTGGCGATCAGCTTCTGCTGCGGATGGTGGACGATGCTGCCTTCGGAGTCGAGGATGAACACGTATCCCCTTTTACCCAGATTGATCTGACTGCAAATTTCCTTGATGACGCTCAGGTTCAAGTCGACGAGAAAAATACCCTCCCCCGTAATACCGTCCGCGCTCTTCAGCTCGCGGCTGAGCGAGACGACCCAGCGGTATTCGTTCTGGATGATATTCTGCACGTGGGGAGACGAGATGACCGATCTGCCGCCTTCCTTCTTCGCGTTCTTGTACCACGCCTGCTCCTCGATCCGGCTGTTCGGATTCAGGCTCGTGATTCGCCGGTCGGAGACGATGCGGCCGTTGTAACCGAACACCATGATCGACGCGATGTCCTTACGGGTAACGAGGATAGACTGGAATAGGTCGGATATTTTTTTCTCGTATGGCCTGACGTCCTCCTCCAGCAGGAAGCTCGTGCTTTCGATGTAGTATTTCAAGTCTTTGTTCGTCAACGCCAGAATGCCGATGTTTTCCATATTATTAATGTAGGATTGGAGATTGAGATTCACTTGCTGGACGATTTCGGAGATGTAATGCTCCGAGTTCCGTTCGACCGATTGCGCGGACAGGCGGTACGAGATCAGGCTCGTGACCAGGATGGAAAATAAAATCAGGCACAGGAAAGCGACGGAGAGGCTGATCTGGATGCTTCTGAATTTGAAGGCGTCGGCGGTCCAGCCTTTGATCATGCCGTCGGCTCCTTCGTCGCGGCGTCGCGGAATTCGGTCGGAGTGACGCCGACGTGCTTCTTGAACAGCACGCTAAAATATTGCGGATCGCCGTATCCTACGCTCGCCGCGATATCGTACGTCTTGATCGGCGGCTCGGCCTGCAGCAGCGTCTTCGCCGTCTCCAGCCGGATGCGGGTGACGTACTCCATCATCGTCTGTCCCGTATGCTGCTTAAACAGCGTGCTGAAATAGCTCTTGCTCATATGCACGTGATTGCAGATGTCCATCAGCGACAAGCTCTCTTCCTGATAGCGCTGCTCGATATATTCGATCGCGCTGCGCACCTGGAGCTGCGACAGATCGCTGCGGCGCTCCGCGATCAGCCGAATCGCTTCGCCCGATATATTCTTCAGCCACGCTTCGACATCCTCCAGCCGATGGAACCCGTCGATGTTCTGGAGCGCGGCCCCGAGCTGGCGCAGCCAATCTCCGCCGTCTCCGAGCAGCTCGCGAATCGAATTGACGGTGTCGATCATCATCGACTGGGTACGCACGTAGCACACCTCGAGCGGCAGCGACGACGACTTGAGCTGGCCGATAAACTGCTCGATCAGTTGGTGCGTCTCCCGATGCGTTCCCGTCTTCAGCGCGCTGGCGAACTTGCGGTTCCATTCGTAATCGGGCGGACAGGAGAACGACGCCGGCCGTTCCAGATCCTGCAGGCGAATAACCCGGTTGTTGCCGAGCAGGAAGCGGTAGTCCAGAGCAGACAACGACGCTTCGTACGAGCAGGGCAGCTCGCCGAGCGACGCGCAGCGCGTGCCGACTCCGACCGTCACCGTAAACTTCATATATTTCTCCACGCTGCGGCGGATCGTCTCCGAGAGCTGGACGATGTCTTCGTCGCTGTCCTCGGCGATGCCGGATAGAAGCGCGACGACCCGTTCCTCCTTCGTCCGGAACACGAGGGCGCTGCGGTGCTCGGTCGCCTCAAGGGCTATCTTGTAAGCCGCGTAGCGCTGAAGCTCGGGATTGTTCTCCCAACGCTCACGGGAATGGTCGTCCAGTTGGTCGATATCGACGGAAATCGCGACGAGCGGCGGAATGGGCTTGGCCAGACCGAAGTAGGCGAATTTGCGCTCCGCCTCCTCTTCGCCGATCGAGCCCTGCACAAGGCATTCGAGGAATCGTTCCTTGAGCAGCGGCAAGCTTTCCTGAAGCTGCTCTCGCAGCCGCGCCATACTCTCGCGTTCTTCCGCCTCCCGGTCCAGCTCCAGCTTGATCCTATCGAGCAAAGCCCGCAGCTCGCGCGGCGTAATCGGCTTAACGACGAAGTCGTGCACCTTCAGCCGCAGCGCCTGCTGGGCGTAATCGAATTCGTCGTGGCCGGTCAGAATGACGACCTTCGTATCGGGAGCCGCGCGCGCGACGTGCTTCGTCATCTCGATGCCGTCCATGAGCGGCATGCAAATATCCGACAGGACGAGATCGGGCCGAATATCCAGTATGGCGCCCAGCGCCTCCGCGCCGTTCGCGCAGCTTCCGGCGAATTCGTAGCCGTGGCGCGGCCAGTCGATGCTCTCGCGAATCGCTTCCCTGACTTCGGCTTCGTCGTCCACCAGCATGATTTTGTACATGGCTGCTCGCCCCCTTCGCTAACGGTCAGGCCCGGCCGTAACGCAATGCCGCAAAATAAGCCTTTGATGTTAACTCTACACGACGGTCTCCGGAGCGGACAATGTGCTAAATTTCTTAAAAGGGTTGAAAATCGTACTATGGATGGACGGATCAACGACAAAGAAGCCATCCCGCCGACGGGACAGCTTCACTTCTGTGCCAGATCATGGATATTGCCGATCGTTGCCGAGCCCTCCTTTGCCCGACCTCTCCCGACCTTGCCTAACCTCGTCCAGACTCGCCTGACTCGCGAACCCGTCCCCTCCCTCACTCTGCCGCCGTCGTCACCCCTTCACGCTGCCGAGCACGATGCCTTTCATGAAGAAACGCTGCAGGAACGGATAGACGAGCAGAATCGGCAGCGCGCCGAGAAAGATCTGCGCAGCCTTCGCCGTTCGATCGCTCACTTCCGCGAGCGACTTCATATCCGCGGACGAGACGAGGCTGAGGTCGCGGTTGATGACGACCGTCTGCAAGTAGCTCTGGAGCGGATAATGGTCCGGAGAGTTCATGAAGATGAGGCCGTCAAACCAGGCGTTCCAGTGGCCGACCGTCGCGAACAGCGTCAGCGTGGCGAGCGCCGGAGCGGACAGAGGCACCATAATGCGCCACAGCGTCGTCCAATGGCCGGCACCGTCGATGAACGCGGCTTCCTCCAGCTCCTTCGGCAAGCCCCGGAAAAAGTTCAGCAGCAGCACGACGTTGAACACGGGAACCGCGCCCGGCAGCACGAGCGCCCAGATCGAATCCATGATGCCCGTATACTTGACGATCATGTACTGCGGGATAAGCCCGCCGTAGAACAGCATCGTCACGACGAAAATCCATACGTACAGCGTCCGGTAAGGAAACTTGCCGACTTCCTTGGACAGCGGGTAAGCGACGAGAACGGTCAGCGCCATATTGATCGTCAGTCCGATCGCGACCCGCGTCAGCGTCACGCCGATCGAGGTCAGGAAAGCGGGCTTGGCGAGCACGAACTTGTACGAGCTGATCGTAAAATCGACGGGCCACAGCTTCACGAGACCGGCGGTAGCCGCTTGGCTGGAGCTGAACGAGACGGCCAGCACATGGATGAGCGGCACCAGACAGAGCAGGGAAAGCACGGCCAACACCGTATAGTTCGCGCCGACGAATATTTTCCTTCCTAAGGTGTAATGTTCGACCATCTTGCCCCTCCTCTCAGAAAATCCGGTAATTCGCGAAGCGGTAGGCCAAATAATACGATACGGAGATGAACGTGAACGATACGACGGACTTGAACAGGCCGACCGCCGTCGCCACGCCGTACTGCGCGTCGACGAGCCCGATCCGGTACACGAACGTATCGATGATGTCGCCGGTCTCGTACACTTGCGGACTGTACAGGTTGAATACCTGGTCGAACCCGGCGTTGAGGACGTTGCCGAGCGCCAGCGTCATCGTCAACACGATGATCGGCATCATGCCGGGCAGCGTCACGTTCAGCGTCTGCTTCCAACGCCCCGCCCCGTCCACGATGGCCGCTTCGTACAGCGAAGGATTGATGCCCGTCAAGGCGGCCAGGTAGACGATCGTATTAAAGCCGAACTCCTTCCATACGTCCGATAGGACGAGAACCGGCCGAAACCAGGAATTGTCGCCGAGGAAATAAATCGATTTTACGCCGAACAGGCCTAGAAACTGATTAACGATGCCGCTGGAAGGCGACAGGATGTCGATCAGAATGCCGCCGAGAATGATCCACGACAGAAAATGGGGCAAATAGATCAGCGTCTGGACGCCCCGCTTGAACAGCTCCTTGCGCACTTCGTTCAGAAGCAGCGAGACGGTAATCGGTATGATCAGGCCGACGACGATTTTGAACAGCGCGATGATGATCGTGTTGTTCAGCACCCGCATCGAGTCGGGCATGTCGAGCACATAACGGAAATTAGCGAGCCCCGTCCAATCGGAGGCGAACAATCCCCCCTTGGCCGGCATGAACTTCTGGAACGCGATGACGATTCCGACCATCGGCCCGTAGCTGTAGATCAGCACCAGAATCAAGCCCGGCAGCAGCATCAGATGCAGCGGCCAATAGGGCGACTTCAAGTTGCGCAGCATCGCTGCCTCCACCTGCCTTCGTTATCGTGTCCGGTCCGGGAGAGGGAAGCGGCATCCCGCTTCCCTCTCCTGCACCCGCTTGCTACTTGGACGCATGCCATTCGTTCACTTCCGCCGTGATCGCGTCGCCGCCGAGCTTTTTCCAGTCGCTGACGAACTTGTCGAAGTTGTCGATCGGGTCTCCCATAATGATCTTCGAGAACACTTCAAGCTCCATTTTCTGCAGCGTCGCATCCTTCTCGACCATCGTCGGCGTGGGAGCGCCGTAGAACTCGTTGGGCAGAATGAGATTGTCCGACACGTACTTGTCGACGACCTTGAACGAGCCGTCCTTGCCGAATACGCGCTCGTACGCCCAGCCCAGCTCGGCGCCTTCCTTGCCGGACAAATACTCGCTGATCTGCCGCTCGTTGTCCTGCTCCTCCGGATTCAGCTTGCTCTTGTCCCCGGTATTGGCCGCTTCGAGCAAGTGCAGGTGGATGTCGAGATTTTTGCGCGCCGGCCAAGCCTGGAACGGAATGTACTTATGCCGCTCGACGCCGTCCTTCGTGAAGTGCTCCGCGTAATTGTCCGGGGTCGTCGATTCGCCCCACCCGGTTTCGACGAACAGATTGATGATTTTGAGCAGCGCTTCCGGATTATTCGCTTTCTTCAGCACCGCGTAATAGGTGCCGATCGCCAGGTTGACCCGCGGCTGCGCCGTCTTGTCGTCCACGGATACGAGCGGATACGACTGCCACTGGGCGCTGCCGTCGTTTTTCTTGTTGTCCACGAGCGGCCAGAGAGGATTCCACATCTGTCCGAAGTGCATTCCGACGCGTCCCGCTGCCGCGAATTCCGCGGCCTTGCCTTGATCCTTGACGCCGAATTCGCGGTCGATCTCGCCCTTCTTGTACATCTCCTGCAGCTTGGACAACGCCTGCTTCATCTCCGGCTGAATGCTGCCGGATACGAGCTGGCCCGACTCGTCCTTGATCCATTGGCGAGGATACGCATGGAACCCGTTCATGAAGCCTTCCAGCCCCGCGTACCCGCCGTACAGGTCCTTGTTCAGCGAAATGCCAATCGTATCGGGCTTGCCATTGCCGTCCGGATCCCGCGTCGTGAACGCCTCGGAGATTGCGAACACGTCGTCCATCGTTTTCGGCTCGGGCAGGTTCAGCTTCTGCAGCCAGTCGCTGCGCACCCAGATCATGAACGTGCCGTCCATCGAAGAGCCGGTATTCGGAATCGCCATCAGCTTGCCGTCGAACGTCGCCGAAGCGAGCGCGTTGGGCCCGTCCTGGTTCATGATTTCCTTCGTGAACGGGGAGGCGTACTGCTCATAGACGTCCGTCAAGTCCATCAGCAAGTCGGCTTCGACGAGCTGCTTGAGCTGCCGCGAATTGACCGGGATGAAGTCGGGCAAGTCCCCGGACGCGATCGAGACGTTCATCTTTTGCTCGCCTTGGCCGCCCGGCGCGTCGCCGCTGACGACCCAGTTGTTTTTCACGGTGATGCCCAGCTTCTCCTGGATCGACCGGGTCCAGACGTTGTTGTCGATCGTGTCCCCTTCGGCGTATTTATACGTATCGTTGACGATTCGCACCGTCGTGATCTCGATCGGCGGATCGTATTTGCCCAGAGGATCGGCCGGTGCCGCTTCCTGGCTTTGCGTCTCCTGGCTTGCGCTGCCGGCGCTGGACGCCGGCGGCGATTCCGCTCCTCCGCTTGCCTTCCCTCCGCCGCCCGACCCAGAGCAAGCGCTTACAAAAACCAATGACGCAACCAGCCATGCCGCGACCCCCGATCTGCTTTTCCACAGCTTCATACTACTCCTCCTCGTTAACGGTTGTTGATTGCTTGAATCCAGTATAGGACGGAGCGACAGGCTGCGATATGGAACAACTTATAGATTCGTTCTCTTTTGTTTGGAGATTTCCGCGGAAGGGACGCCGATCGTTCAGCGCCCCGCCTGCTCGCGATACTCAAGCGGTCCAAGACCGGTCCGCTTGCGGAAGAACCGGGTAAAATAGCCGGCGTTGTCGAAGCCGACGGCCGCCGCCAGCTCGTGGATCTTGAGCGGCGAATGCTGCAGCAGCTCCTTCGCTTTTTCCAGACGTACGCCCGCGATGTAATCCGACAGATTTTGCCCCGTCGTCTGCTTGTACAGTACGGACAAGTATGCGGGATTCAGGTAGACCAGCTCCGCCAGAGCGGTTAGCGACAAGTCGCCCCCGATGTTCTCGCGGATATGCAGGTTCACCCGGTCGACGATCCGTACGGTACGCTCCTCCTGGACGTCCCGTTTGAAGGCGATCAAACGCTCGGCCGTCTCCTGCAAGTAGGAGACCGCCTGCTCCCGGGTCGGATGGCTCTTCGCGTCCATCAGCCGCTCCATCCGGTTGTCTTCCGCCAGCAAGCTGTCCCAGCCGGAGCGATTGACGAGTCCGATCATCAGATTGGCCACCGTATAGTAGGCCTCCAAATAATGCGCGTATTCCCCGCTATGCCCGATGGCGGACGAAATCGCGTCTGCCGCCTCTTCCAGGCGCCCGCTCTCCAGCGCAATGTCGAGCCGCTCGCGCTGCCGGGACAGCAGCGTCGGCAACCTCTCTCCGATCGGTCTCGGGCCGCCTCCCCCGCAGCTCAGCAGCTGCATGTTCTCCCCCTGGCCGATGCCGACGACCAGCTTGCGCCTCATCCGATAATAGGTAACGGCCAGTTCGTCCCAGGAGACGAACGCAAGGCTGCAAATGACGGAGACCGGAAGACGAAGAAGCCGCGTGCAAATGGATTGCGCCGTCTCGAGCGTCCCGGTGACGTAGCCGGCCATTGCCTCTTCGTCCCGAAACGGCCCGGACGGTTCCGAGCCGTCCGGCCGCTGAAGCAGCAGCATCGTGTAATGCTCGTCCACGAACACGGTTTGCAGCTTCGCCCCGTCGAGCAGTTCGGCCATAATGTTCTCGAAGGCGAACTGGAGCAGCGTCCGATCGCTGCCGTTCATCTCCTCCGGCCATCGATCGACCCTCGCGAGTACGGGCAGCAGCTTCGCATCGGCATCCAGCGGGCATTCCAGCTCCGCAAGACGGGCCGCCGACAAGCCGGCATCCTCGGCGCCGTGCAGCAGCAGTCGGCGGAACCAGTCGTTGCGCAGCGTAGGCATCGCCTGACGGACTCTCGCCTGCGCATCCAAGACGAATTGATCGCGCCGCCATTCTTCCTGCAGCGCTTCGATCGCGCTGCCGATCGCGCGCACGATCGGCTCGTCGCCCTCCGTCTTCAGAATGTAGTCGATGCTGCCGTCCCGCAACGCCTGACGAACGTAGCTCATCTCGTTCATTCCCGTCAGGAAGATCACCTTGCAGCGCGGCCATCTGGACCGGATCTCCTTCAGCAGCCGCAGCCCGTCCATGCCGGGCATGCGGATGTCGCTCAGAACGAGGTCGATCTTCACGCGGTTCAGCCATTCGATGGCCTCGATCGCGGAATACGCCCGATACAGATCCATCTCGGGCAGGTCCGCCTCCTGAAGCATCTCGTGAAGCCCGTCTACCGTATACGGTTCGTCATCCACGATTAACAGACGATGCATCGTCAACAACCTCCTTCGCGATCGGCAGCCGAAGCTCCGCCAACAGTCCGCCGCTTTGGCCCCGCGACAGAACAAGTCCGCTTCCCTGCCCGAATTTGATCTGGACGCGGCGGTGAACGTTGATCAGCCCGGTGCTCTCGGTTTGCTTGTCCGGGTCGAGCAGCCGCTGGCGAAGCTCCTGCAGCCTTCCCTCGTCCAGCTCTTCCCCGTTGTCTTCCACCGAAACGATGAGCGTATCCGGCTCCAACCGGAAGCCGACGCCGATCCAGCCGTCCTTCATTTTATTTTCCAACCCGTAATTGTAAGCGTTCTCGATCAGCGGCTGCAGGATGAGGCGGGGCACGAGGCAGTTGTCCAGTCCGGACGGAAGCCCCCCGAATTCGCTGCGAATCCGGCTGCCGAAGCGAAACGACTGAATCTCCGTATACGTGCGGGCGTACTTGACCTCCATTTCCAGCGGAATTTCGTCCATTCCGTCCCGGGTAATGAACTGGAAGTAATCCCCCAAATATTTGGTGAAGCGCACGATGTTGTCATGATCCTGCAAGCTCGCCATTCGGTGTAAAATAAAGAAGCTGTTGTACAGAAAATGGGGGTTGATCTGCGATTGCAGATGTCTGAGCTCGGCGAGGCGGACGCGGTACTTGTGCTCGTACACTTCATGGACGAGCACGTTCAATTGCCTGACCATTGCGTTGAATCGATTGAACAGAAAGCCGAACTCGTCCTTCAGCGGATACTGGACGACGAGATTCAGGTTCCCTTGCTCTACCTTGTTAAAAGAGCGCATCAGAGTCCGAAGCGGCCGCTGGATGATCCGATAAAGACTGAGCGAGAAGGAGACGACGACCACGACCGACATCAGCGTAAGCAGCAGCATCCACCAACGGTAGCGCTCCAGCGAGCCGAACGCCGCGCTCTCCGGCATCAGAATGGTCAGAGTCGTATCCAGCTTGTCCGACGACTTGTCGATGACAAGATATTGGTTGCCGCCCACCGCGAGCGTCTCGCTCTGCACGGAACCGCTGCGTCTTTGGAAGACCGCCTCCTCCGCCCCGGGCAAGCCGTTGTCGGCCGCGATGCTCCACGGCAGCCGATTGCCCGTCAGAATGGCCGTCTCTCCGTTGTTCGTGAATTGGCGCAACGCGTCTCTGAGCGCCGGCTTGGACACTTCCACCGTCAGCAGAAACACCGGCTCCTTCCTGCCGGGCGCGGGCGGTTCCGGATAGGGGACGCTGATGAACAAGCGGTCCTGCCATAGCAAGTAAGGCGACTCGTAACGGTTCGTCGTCGCGGACAGCGCCTTGAAGGCTTGCTCGTCGAAGGCGCTGATCGCATCGTCGTTGGAGGTGACGCTGCGGTTCAGCAGAGGGATGAATGCGGTTACATTATACACGAAGCTGTTGGACGATTTAACCAGATCGAGCTTGCTCTTCAGCGCCAGGATCGTATCCGTCCGCTCGATATCGGACATGACGTCGACAGCCGTGCTCAGCTTCATCAGGTCGACGTCGTTGACGTAAGCTTCGATCAGCTTGATGACCCGCTGGAAATCCGACTCGATCAGGCTGACGTACAGCTCCACCTTGGCGTTCATCGAACCTACGATTTCCTTGCGGACCGTCTCCTGCCCCGATTCGTTCATGTACAGGTTCAGCGCGTACAGCGGAATCAGCAGCGCCAGAAACGTCAGCACGATTTTCAGAAAAATGGAGCTTCGGGGCGCTTGCGTAATGACCTTCATGCCGTGCGGCCTCCTTTTAGGTGCGTAGAAGGTTGTATTCTTCCCCGCCCGCGCAACCTCCTGCCTTCGTCGACTGGCAAAAAAACGAAAGACTGCCGGAAAACTTCCGGCAGTCCGTCCGTTACCACTCCGCTACGCTGCCGTCCTCGTGGCGCCAGAGCGGGTTTTTCCAATTGTGTCCGATCGCCGCCATCTTGCGCACATGCGCCTCGTCGATCTCGATGCCGAGTCCCGGTCCGTCCGGAATGGCGACGAAGCCGTCCGTGTAGGCGAATACGGAAGGATCGACGATATAGTCCAACAAATCGTTGCCTTGATTATAATGAATGCCCAAACTCTGCTCTTGAATGAAGGCGTTATGGCAAGTCGCGTCCACCTGCAAGCACGCGGCCAGCGCAATCGGTCCGAGCGGACAGTGCGGCGCGAGCGCCACGTCGTAAGCTTCCGCCATGCTGGCAATCTTCTTGCATTCCGTAATTCCGCCCGCATGGGAGACGTCCGGCTGGATAATATCGACGTACCCGTCGGAGAGCAAGCTCTTGAAGTCCCAGCGCGAGAACATTCTCTCTCCCGTCGCGATCGGAATTTGCGAAGCGCGGGCGATCTCCCGGAGCGCCTCGTTGTTTTCCGGCAGTACGGGCTCTTCGATGAACATCGGACGGAAAGCTTCCAGCTCCTTGGCCAACACTTTCGCCATCGGCTTGTGCACCCTGCCGTGAAAGTCGATGCCGATGCCGAAATGGGAACCGACAGCCGAACGAACCGCGGCTACCCGTTCGAGCACCTGATCGATTTTCTCGTGCGTATCGACGTATTGCAGCTCCTCGGTCCCGTTCATTTTGACGGCCGTGAAGCCATGTGCCTTCGCCCGTGCTGCCGCTTCGCCGACATCGGACGGACGGTCGCCGCCGATCCAGGAATACACCTTGATCTTGCTGCGGCAAGCTCCGCCCATCAATTGATAGACGGGCGCCTGGTGGAACTTGCCCTTGATGTCCCACAGCGCCTGGTCGATTCCGGCGATCGCGCTCATCAGAATCGGACCCCCGCGATAGAAGCCTCCCCGATACATCGCTTGCCAGTGGTCTTCAATGTCCAGCGGGTTTTTCCCGATCAGGTACCCGCTCAGCTCCTCGACCGCCGCTTTTATCGTATGCGCCTTGCCTTCGACGATCGGCTCGCCCCAGCCCGTTATGCCTTCGTCGGTCTCGATTTTCAGGAACAGCCATCTCGGCGGTACGACGAACGTTTCCATTTTCGTGATTTTCATCATTCGCTTCCCCTCGCTTGTATGGCGTTCAGCATGTCTTGAATGTGCGCTTTCATCAACGCGCGCGCTTGCTCCGGCTGTCGCTCCTCGATCGCTATGCCGATCAGTCGGTGATACCCAGCCGCCTTCTCCCGCATGCGGGGAAGCTTATCCGTCTCTCTTCTGCCTTGCGCGGTCAAATCCGCCACGACGCTCAGCATCTGCGCCAGCAGCGGATTGCCCGCTCCGTCGGCGATCTCCTGATGGAAGCTCACGTCGGTCGCAAAATGATCCTCTCCAGCCTTCATCTGAGCCTCCATCCGATCGCACAGTTCGCGGATGGAACGGGCCTGCGCGACGGAACAGCGCACCGCGCAATAAGCCGCCAGCTCCGGCTCGATCGCCAGACGGGCCTCCAGCAGCTGGATCAGCGATCGCGTCTCCATCCCCCTCAGCCGGTCCACCGGATCGGCCAATAGCTCGGGATCGTTCGTAATGAAGATTCCCCGGCCGTGTTCGATGCTGACGACTCTCCGGCTCTCGAGCACTCGCAGAGCCTCGCGGACCGCCGTCAGGCTGTAGCCGTAACGCGATGCCAGCTGCTGCATCGTCGGCAGCCTCTCTCCCGGCTTCCATTCCCCTGTGCGAATTCTCTCTTCCATCTGCTTCAGAATTTCTTCGTGAGCCAGCTTCTTCATCTCGGCCTCGCTTTTTCTGAGCTTTAATAAGATATTAACTCTACGTTTAAAAGATAATATCTATATGCTCC
>NZ_JBEPYQ010000089.1:0-30292 GCF_041641335.1 Cohnella sp.
AGAGAAACCGGACGCAGCCGAAGGTTTTACGAATCAAAGTTTCTTGCGCTGCTGTCGGATAGATGCGGAACCGGTAAGCCTTATTCATGCGATCACCCCCGTAAGCAGATTATACCACAAATAGGGGGAATGAATGTTCGCATATTTACTTGCAAACAACAAATCCTAGTACACCGATTCATCCCCCACCTACACGCTCACTACGTGAGTAAGGTAGTTTAGAGGCCGGGGACTTCTCGGCATTGCGTTAAACCTCGTCCCATAGCCTTCGAACGTTGTCCAAGCCAATGGCGGTTCCTTGCCGGCTCTCCTCCATCCCCTCGAACTCCAACGTCAAATAACCGTCGTAACCCGAACGTTTGATCAGCTTCAGCAAGCTTCTTACCGGCAAGTCTCCCTGACCGAATATCGCGCCTCTCAGGAAATTGCCGTTCGCGGTGCGGAACCATTTGCCTTCCCCGGGGTCCTGATCGGCCAGCCGATAGTAGAAATCCTTCACATGAACGATCGAAGCCAAGGGCAAATTTTTGGCGACGCCAATGAGCGGCTGCTCGTCGACGCACAGGAAGTTGCCGATGTCCAGCACCGTCCGGAAATTCGGGCGATTCGCCTCGGCGATCACCCGCTGGACGCGATCGCTGTGCTGCACGCCCCAGCCGTGGTTCTCGATATTCGTCGCGATGCCGCGTTCGACGGCATAATCGGCGATGAGCCGGCTGCCCTCGACGATGCGAGGCAGGTTTCTCTCGAAATGCGCGATGCCGGCTTCCTCTTGCGGAATCGTGAACAACACGACATCATGCCGCATAGAGCGGATGCCCATCGTCGCAAGCAAGTCGACATGGCTCTTCAAGCGCTCTACCTCGGCATGAAAATCTTCGTCCGCATCGTGCGCGAAGTTGGCGGGCAGCGCATAGTTGGACAGCTCAAGGCCGAGCTGTTCGGCCTTGCGGCGAACGCGCTCCGCAAGCTCCCGGTCGTCGACCAGCGAATATCCGTAGGGCACAAGCTCCACATGCTCGCAGCGATGCTCCTTGGCCCATTCCAGTACGTCGAGGACGGTCATCTCCCCTCCGCGCAGCTTGTCGACCAGGCAGTACGTGCTTATTCCAAGCTTCATCTCCCCGTGCTCCCTTCCGTTTGTGCGGATCGGATTCGGAGCGATCAGCCTTTGACCGCCCCGCCGACCAGTCCTTTAATAATAAACCTTTGCACGAACATATACAGCAAAGTAATCGGCATGGCGACCAGCGCCGAAGCGGCGAACAGCTGCGGCCAGTTGGCCGAATACTGCGTCTTGAAGAACATAAGCCCGATCGGCAGCGTCCGGCTGTCCGGTGACGACAAGTACACGAGCGGACCGAAGAAATCGTTCCACGAGTTGATCGCGATGACGATAATGCAAGTCGACGTTACGGGCAGCGTCAGCGGCACGACGACCTGCCAGAAGATCCGTATCGGCGAGCAGCCGTCGATCATCGCCGCCTCCTCGATCTCCAGCGGCACCGTCTTGAAAAACTGGAAATACAGGAAGATCGGCAGCGCCATCCCCCCGGCCACTTGAATGATCGAGAGACCCAGATGCGTGTTGAGCAGCGACAGCTCCCGAAGCAGCAGGAAGGATTGGATCGTTCCGGCGAACCCGGGCAGAATCATGCCGAGAAGAAAGTAAGAGAAATACCAGTCCGCCTTCCAGGCTCTGCCGTGCCGCAGCGCATACCCGGCGAGAATGGAGCATACGAGCGTCGCCGACAAGGAGACGGCCAGCACGGTTACGCTGTTCGTGAAATACAGCACCAGACGTCCGACCTCGATCGCCTTCGGATAGTTGCTCCAATAGTACGTTTCCGGCAAAGCGAGCGGATTAAGCGTGCCCGACGAATTTTGCAGCGATACCGTCGCCAGCACGAACAACGGAACGAGAATGACGGCCAGGCAGACCGCGACGATGCCGTACGAAGAAATTTTGGCCGCCCTCATTGCTTGACCTCCCATCTGCCCAGCACCCGGATGATCGAGACCGTCACCAGCATGATGAGAATGGACAGCAGAATGGCCATCGCCGTTCCGTAGCCCGGCTGGGACGTCTTGAACGCGAATTGGTAGATCAGCGTCCCGAACACCTGCGTCGAGTTGGCCGGACCGCCCTGCGTCATGACCCAGATATGCTCGAACTGCTTCATGTTCCCGATGACCGACAGCACCGTATTGACCGTAATGGCCGGCACGAGCAGCGGCAGCGTGATCTTGAAAAATTTCTGTCGGGCGTTGGCCCCGTCGATGCTGGCCGACTCGTAAATATCGGACGAGATTCCTTGCAGGCCGGCCATATAGATCATCATCGAGTACCCGGTGTACTGCCAGATAATGACGAAGGAGATGGCGTAGATCGCCGTATCCGGCCGACCCAGCCAGTCGATGTTCGCCAGCGTATCCAGGCCGAGAGACTCGAAAAATTTGGGCAGGAAGCCCACGAACGGAGAGTACATGTAGCTCCAGATATAGCCGATGACGACCGTGTTCAGAATGGCCGGGTAGAAAATGACCGCGCGCATCCAGACGACGCCCCGCAGCTTCTGGTCGAGCAGGACGGCTAGAAAGATGGAGATCGCGTGCTGGACGGCGATGACGACGACGGCCAGAATGAACATGTTGCGCAGCGCGGTGGCGAACAGCGGATCGGAGAATACGTTCTTGAAATTGTCCAGGCCGATCCAGTTCGCGCTGAACGAAATGCCCTTCCAATCGGTGAAGCCGTAATATAAACCGCTGATGATCGGACCCGCATAGAACAGCGAATAAAGCAGCAATGCGGGAGCCAGGAACAGAAGAAAGGTTTTCAAATTGAGAATTCTCATAGGTCCCTCCCGTATATGCGATGCAAGCCCGCGAAGAAGCAAAGACCCGGGCCTCTTCCCCGGGTCGGAGCTATCCGTTCGCGCCTGCGCGGCGGATTACTTGTAGTCCTTCTCCTGCGCCTTCTGCATTTCTTCCATCAGCTTGGCCAGGTCCGGCTTCTGCTTCAGCAGAATCTGCTGCAGCATCGGGAAATACGCCGGTTCCATCGAAGGCGTCAAGCTCGGGAAGATCGTCGAGACGTTCGACTCGATGCTCTTCGTCAATTCTTCCGCAATGGAGTGGTAGGTCGGCGAAGTGCCCCCGACGACGGTAACCGCCGATTTCGTATCCTCGGACCACAGCTTGGCGGTGTCCGGCTGGGCGATGAAGTCCATGAACAGCTTCACTTCTTCGGGATGCTTGCTCCAGGAGATGCCGGTGAAAATATTGTCCGAGATCAGGTTGACGACGAGCGGCTCCCCGGCCTTGTTAAGCGGGATCGGGAACGCGCCCACCTCGAACTCCTTAAAGTCCGCGGGGAATTCGTCCAGCGCCCAGCTTCCCATCGGATACATCGCGGCCTTCCCTTCCTTGAACACCTGCACGACTTGAGCGTTGCCCAATCCGACCGAATTTTCGAGGAAATAGCCTTTATCCACCAGCTCGCTCAGAGGTCCGAAGAAGTCCGCGAACTCCGGATCGGTCCACTTCTTCTCTCCGGAAGCCAGCTTCTCGAACACGAGAGGGTCCTTGTCCTGATAAGCGCCGAAGTTGCCGCTGGACATGAACTGGGTCGCCCAAGCGTCCTTGCCTCCCGTCACGAACGGCGCGAGTCCGCTTGCCTTGATTTTCTCGCTGACGTCGAGCAGCTCTTCCCACGTCGTCGGCACGTTCAGTCCGAGGTCATTGAACACGCCGCGATTATAGAAAATGACAACGGCATAGTAGTTGTACGGCACGCCGTAGGTTTTGCCTTCCACGGTGCCCAGTTGAACGGCGGATTCCAGGTAGTTGCCCTTCCAGGCTTCTCCGGACATGTCCATCAGCACGTTCTGGTCGACGTACTCCCGCATTTGGTTCGGGAACATCCAGACGATGTCCATGTCGGCTTTGGAGATGACCCGGGTCCGGATGACCTCGCGGTACTGGTCGGCGATCTGATCCGGCTCGACGGTAATGTATGGATAGGTTTCTTCGAATTTCTCGATCACTTTCTGGCTGATCGGATTCCAGCTGGAGATTTTCAAGGTGACCGGTTCTTTGTCCGCCGGCGCCTTCGACGGGCTGGATCCGGTGGGGCTCGCTGCTGGAGACTCCGTATTTTTGTTCCCGCCGCCGCATGCGGAGACGACGAGAGAAACGGCCAGCACGAGAAGCAGTAATGCGGATAATCGAGAATGCTTCATTTCAAAACCTCCCTTTGATCTATGAAACGCTTACAACGTTCATTATAGGAGCCGACCGCTCTCCCCCGCCATGAACGGTTTATGAGATATTGGCGCTTTGTTTTGCCCATTTTCGGGCTCGTCCATAAAAAAATGTACGATTCTTGTGAAATCGTACACCTTTTTGATCGACCGGATCAGTTGCCGTTGCGATAATCGATCGGAGATTGCCCGACGGATTCCTTGAACAGCTTGCTGAAATAGTGCGAATGGGCGTAGCCGACCTTCTCCGCGACCTCGTAAATTCTCAGATTCGTCTGGCGAAGCAGCTCCTTGGCCCGCTCCATCTTTTTGCGAATGACGTAATCGCTGAAATTGACCCCGGTTTCCTTGTGAAAAATCCGGCTGAGGTGGGCGGGACTGACATGGGCGAATTCGGCGCAGGAAGACAGGGACACGTCCTCGCAGAAGTGCAGGTCCACGTAGTCCATCGCCATGCGGACCGCTTGACCGACCTGTCCTTCCGACTCCCCGAATTCCCGCTGCAGCTCCTCATACGCTTTTCTTAGCCCGGGAATATCGTTCGCCAGCGAGCCGCCGGAGAAAACCAGCGCAACGTTGAGCAGATTACCCAGATTTTTTTTCAGCTCCGCCAAGTATTCGTTCCATGTCCGATCGCCGACGCGCGCCTGCGCCGGCGCCAGCCACAGCAGCTCGTCCCGCTCGCCGACCGCGACCGCGCCTCCCCAATCGTGCGACACGTACTTCTCGATGAAGTAACGGGCGGCAACGAAACGCGAGCCTCCCTGCTCCGGCTCCTCTTCCCTCCCGCCGGAAGACAGGCGGATGCCGACCGGCCGGACGCCTTCCGTCAAGTCGGGCAGACCGAACGCGGCGTACTGCTGCTCCAATCTGCCGTCGTCTCCTGTGCCGGTGAACAGAGCTTGCAGAAACTCGTTTTTCTCTTTCTCCGTCGTAGCGGAGAGAGCCGTGGAAGACCCTTGCGTCCGTTCCAGATTGCCCAGCGCCTTCTTCAGCATGTCGACGATCTCTTCCTTGTCCATCGTGGGCTTGTGCAAGTAATCCGTGACGCCCAGCCGCAGCGCCTCCTGGACGTAGGGGAAATCGTCGTAGCTGCTGATCACGACGACCTGAATCTCGCCGCCGCGTTCCTTGATTTTCTTCGTCAGCTGAATACCGTCCATCACCGGCATGCGAATGTCGGTCATGACGATATGAATGTCCTCTTCCTCGATGATTCTCCAAGCTTCCTCGCCGTTGGACGCCTCCGCCTTCCAGACGACGCCGTAGCTCTCCCAGTCGACCAAATAGCGCAGTCCGATCCGGACGATCGGCTCGTCCTCAACGACTAGCATGTTCCACATCGCCGTTCTCCCCCCTCGGTTGGTACGGGAGAAGCAGAATCGCCTTCGTCCCTTCTCCGGGCGCGCTTTCGATCGTCAGACCGTAAGCTGCCCCGTATCTGAGCCTGATCCGTTCCCGAACGTTGCGAACCCCGATGCTCTCTTCTCCGTCGGCGGCCGGGTCGTTCAATTCCTTCACCTTGGCCTCGCCGATGCCTTGGCCGTCGTCCTCGACGACGATGCGCAGCGCGCGGCTCTCTTCCGCGATCTCCGCCGACACCTCGATGCGAAGCTGCCGTTCCATGCTGCGCGGCCCGTGGAAAATCGCGTTTTCCAGCAGCGGCTGGAGCAGCATGACCGGCACTTGAGCTTTCAGCGCCGCTTCGGACACGTTCCATTTTACGACGAACCGATTCGTATAGCGCAGTTCCATCAGCAGCGTATATTCCTTGAGCAGCTCCAGCTCGTCCCCCAGGCTGACGAGATCCTTGACCATCTTCATATTGGAATGCAGCAGCTTGCTGAGCGATTGCAGCAGTCTGGCGATATGGTCCGATTGTTGAATCAGCGCCAGCATGCGGATCGAGTTAATCGTATTGTACAGAAAATGGGGATTGATGCGGGCGCGAAGCGCGTACAGCTCCGCGTTTCTCTTCTGTTTCTCGGACTCTTCGATCGAATTGACCAGCTCGTCCAGATGCGTCACCATCCGGTTGTACCGGAATTGCAGCTGACCGATCTCGTCCTTCCTCTCGTAGGGGAGGGCTACGGTCGATTCGAAATTGCCCATTTCCACCTTGCTCATCGAGCGCATCAGGCTGCGGATCGGCTTGGACAAGCCTTTGGCCAGCAGCCAGGAAACCCCCGCCGCTCCGATAAAAATAAACAAGACGACGAGCAATGTCCATTTTTTAATCGCCGCGCTTTCCTGCAGCAGCTCCTCGCGGTCGACCAGCAAATAGGTCGTCCAGCCGGTGTAATCGTTGAATTTCTCCACGCCGTTCCAGGAACGGGGATTGCCGCCCACCGTCGACTGCAGGCGGAAGGCGTTCGCGGATTCCGAACCTCCCGCGGCGACGCTGCGCACGCTTGCGTATTTGGACACTCCGCCGGTCTTCTCGCCTCCGCCGGCCTGCGACGAGCGAAACTCCAACAGCTTCTCGGTAATTTCCGGTTCCGAGGAGTAGACATAGCCGTCGGGGGCGGCCACGGTGACGTGAACGTTCTTGAAGCTGAGAGAGCGAACCGTCTTCTGGATGAACGCCGGCTTAATATCGACGGCAACGACCGCGGCGGGCTGGAAATCCCGGTCGATCAGCTGCCGCGCGATCGTAATCGTCTTGAACGGCGCTCCGTTGAATTGGGCTTCGTCGCGAAGGCCGGAGATGACCAATCCTCCTTCCCTGTCGATCGCCTGCTTGTACCACGTCTCTTCGTACGGCTTGTAATCCGGGTTGATGGATTTGTCCCCGCTCGTCCGGTAACCGTAGATGCTGCCGTTCGTGCCGTAGAACAGCATCCCTTCGATCATGGAGTTTACGGAGGGGTAGGTGGTGATGAGCTGAATGAGACGCTGCTGGTTGGTTAACTCCCGATAGCCCCACTGGTCTCTTGGCGAGAACGGCGAGGCGATGATCTCGAAAATCTCTTCCGTGGAATAGGGGAGCATGCTGTAGCGTTCGAAATCCTGTACCTGCTTCTCCAACGTATTGTTGAATTGGCCGATAATGACCTGCAGATCCTCGTTAACCCTTTTCTCCAGAGAATCCGCCGACTGCCGATACGCAATCAACCCCACGCTGGCCGTGGGGATAACGCATAGCATATAAATCGCGCACAACAACTTGGTTTGATAGCTTAGGCCGTTCCACCATCTCAGAAGCATCGCTGTCCCTCTCCATCCTGTCTCCTATTCCTAGTTTAGCGGTCTTGGGACGGATGCGACAGATAGGCGGCTAACTTTTTTCTTCCCCGAACGCGATGCTCTCGATCTCGGCCATCAAGCTTTTGCGTTCCTTATGCCGGGAAGCCCACAGGCCATGGGCGGGGTGCACAGGCTATGGGGCTGCTGAGGCGTACGGAACCGTTCAATACAGAGGGCGGAGTTGCCCCGACGCCCGCTATCGTTTGCTCAGCCAGAAGGAGCCGCCTTGGCAAGGGACGCCTTGCGGCCCGATCGCTCCAAGAACCGTCTGCGCGAGACCGGCCAACGCCGGGTCCTGCGAGACGCAATAGCTCGGAAACGCCACCTCGTAAGCGGGATCTCCCGGCTTCTGCGCCAGAAGATAGGCCGCCAGCATGTACTGCTCGTTGTAATAACGGCGGGACCAGCTCTCCGGATAATCGTCCGGCAGGAAAATGTCGTGAAAATGAATGAGCACGCCGGAACTCAGCCGCGGCATAATCTCCAGAAAGACGATATTGGCATCCGAGTTCTGGAACACGTAGTGGCTGCTGTCCACGAACAGAACGTCCCCCGCCTCCAGCTCCTCGAACAGCGATAGATCGGTATCCTCCAGCGGCTTACGCACGATCCGGTCGCAAATCTCGTCGATCTCCGCTCGGGGAAACGGATCGATCGACACGATTTCCGTAGCCAGCCCGTGATCCGAGGCGGCTCTTCTGGCGAACATCGTGGAATTGCCGGAGCCGATTTCGTAGTAACGCTTGGGACGGCGGTTCGCCACGATTCCGTACAGTGCGAGCGCGTCCAGGCCGCTGAACCAGTCGTTATTCCAGGAAGGCCGCGAAGGATCCGCGGCGTCATGCTCGTAAGGAATGGCGGCCAGCTGCCCGGCATAACGCGCAAAAGCCAGCAGCTCGGTCTCGTAACGCGACCGATTGCCGGCAATAATGGCATGAAGCGGACCGTGCGTCGGCTGATCTCCGCCGAACCGGGACTTCGGGGTAATCGGATAGTTGACGTAGATCGGATAGAGCGCGCTCATCCTATCGACTCCTCTCATCCTATAACCGTATTCTCTTTGGCGCGCTAGTGTGTCCGCTCTTCCGCTTAGAGATTCAAATGCCGTTTTTCGATGCGCAGGCGCTCTCTTGCCCAGTCGCTTAGATGCACCAATACCTCGTTTCTCAGATGCTCCAGTGCTGCCAATCCTGTTGCCGTTTCTCGAGACTCGGATCGCTCTGTCAGATGCTCCAATGCTGCCAATCCTGCTGCCGTTTCTCATGGCTTGCCAGCCAGTCCTGCGTGGACTGGTACAACTCGTTCTTATGCGCGCCTTGCGAGTACGTATGGTCGGCTTGGAAAAGGATGTTCTTGTCGCAGCGCCCTTCGCCGCGCAGCCAGAACGTCTTCTCCAGCAGAAAGCTGTAGTCGGCCGGAATGACGTCATCCGACGTTCCATGTGCGATGAAGACGTCCCCTTGAAACTTCGACGCTTCCTGGAACGGCTGATGCTGCTGCAGCGATTCGAAAAATTCGGGCTTCAACTTGTAACCGAGGTAGTCCGCCTGGCCTTTCTTGATTGTCTCGTCGTATACGGAGCGTCCCACGATTTTCACGATGTCGTTGAACGGGTAAGCGACCGGCGACCATAGCGCAAGCGACTTCACCCGGCGGTCCTTCGTTCCCGTCAGCAGGGCGACGGCTCCTCCGAGGCTGTGCCCCAGCAGCGTCACTCTGAGCGGGTCCACGCAGTCGAGGCTTAGGCCGTAGTCCAGTACGGTGCGCGTCTGCGCGATCATGGAGTCGAGGCCGTGCTCGCCGTACACGCCTTCGCTCTCGCCGCAGCCGGCGAAGTCGAAGCGGATAACGAGAAACCCTCTCTTCGCGAGCAGTCGGCTGGCCAGCAGGAACAGCCGGTCCACTCCAATCCGGTTGCCGATGAAGCCGTGGCAAATGACGACGAGCGGCATTTTCTTCTCCGGGCAGGCTCCGTCTTTAACCGGGTAATGTATCGTAGCAGATAAGGCGAGATTATCGTGGTAAATCGTAATCGGTTTTTCCATTAGGCCAACCCCATTTCTTTGTATTCCGATTATTTTAGTATGAATTAAAGATAGCACCTCCCCTTTTTTCTGTCAACCGTCAAACTTTCCTTGCTTGCTCCCTCACCTCGCCCACCGTAACTACACGCTCCCGTCCCTCCGCCGGCTCTTCCCGCCACCGTCGAGGCACTTTTTTGGCCTCCACTCCCGCGTCCCGCCGCCGTCGAGGCACTTTTTTGGCCTTCGCGCCCCCGTCCCGCCGCCGTCGAGGCACTTTTTTGGCCTCCATTCCGCGTCCCGCCGCCGTCGAGGCACTTTTTTGGCCTCCGCGCACCCGTCCCGCCGCCGTCGAGGCACTTTTTTGGCCTTCACGCACCCGCCCCGCCGCCGTCGAGGCACTTTTTTGGCCTTGGCCACGCGGCTTGAGTTGCTCCCCTTGCCCCAAATTGAGAAGCAAAAACAGAGGATGTCCCGTAAAGTCATCTTCTACGACGACCTTACGGGACATCCCCAAGCAGCGTGAAAGGAAGACGCAAACGTTCATCCTTCCATGCAACGAACGCTAGTTACGCCTGAGCCGGCGCTGGGTATTCGCGACAGATCCCAAGGAACCGTCTGCGGAGTCGTTGGAGGAACCGGTGGAGGAGCCGCAGTAGGAGGCACCGCAGCCTGAGCCGATTTTCGCGCCAGCCGACGTTCAGGGCCACTGGGCCGAAGCGCCTATTAGGATAGAGATCAGATCTCCCAAGCTCGCCTTGCCCGACTCGCCGGCCGGAATCCTGACGTCCACTGTAGGCTTTACCGACGGAGGCGTCCCCGCCGTTGCTGCTTCAGGGCGAGCCTCCGTTCTTGGATGAGCTAACGGAAAAATTTAACTTTCGCCGTTTTACGAATCGTGATGCCGTCCGAGGGCACGGTTGCGGTATAAATTACCGTCTCCGCTTTCGTGTTGGTTACCGTGAATATCGCCTCTCCGTCCTCATTCGTCATCCCTTGCATGTAGGAAGCGATCTGCGAGCTGCCTCCGGCCTGATCAAGCTCCACAAATCGATTCGGCAGCGGCTTGCCGCCGGCATCCTTCAAAGCGACGACGATCGTGGACGAGCTTTTCCCGTCCGCCGACGTCCTATGCGGGGAGGCCTTCATCCTCGATAAATGCGGATCTGCCGGTCCTTCGGCCTGCTCCACCGCGATCGTATACGTCTGTTCGGAGCCGTTCTGCGCTTTCACGACAATCTCAATCCGGTCGTCGTTTCCGCTCAGCGCAACAGCCTGCGATTGCCGCCCGCTCTGCGCCGGAGTTCCGTTCACCGCGATATCGACGTAAGGAGCCGCGGCAACCGGCGTGACGGCCAGTGAGGTCGTGCCTGCGGGAACGATCGCCGCGTACGACGAATTCGTCTCCGAAAAATCGGGCACAAGCCGGCCCGCGCTTAGCGTCAGCCCGCTTAAAGCGGCATGGCTGGACGGATTGACGACGAGATAAGGATGGTTGACCGCATGCTGCAAGCTGTTAATGTTGACCAGCGTCTCGGCAAGGGCTTCATCCCAAATTTTAATCGTTCCCTTCCGATTGGCGAGACTTCTGGCGAACGAGGTGACGTCGACGCTGTACCAGCCGGCTTCTCTGACCGTCAAGTACTCGATTCGATTGTCGCCCCTCGGCCTGGTGTTCCAATTGACTTCGGTCTCCTTCCAGCTTGCATCCGGAAATCCTTCCACTTTCAGCCTGACGTTCTTGCTCAAGCTCTCGTCGACATGAAAATAAAACTTCGCTTCGTCGATCGGTTCCGCAAAGCTGCCGAAATCGACGATCGCATACGCCATACGGACGCCTCCGCCCTTGGCGTTCGGAATGCCGACGACCTGCAAATACTCCTCCATTCCGTAATTCTTCGTCGGATCGTTCTGGAACACGTAGGCGTCGGCGATAACGGGGAACACATTCGTTGCCGGCGCCAAGCGGACAACCTCAATCGTATAAGTCGTGACCGTCACGCCGTCGGGCTCCGTCACTTGAACCGCAAGCCGATTCGCACCTTGATCCAACGGAACCGTAAGCGACTCCCGGCCGTTCAGCGCGGTTCCGTTCACCCGGACTTCGGCCTGCGCGTCGGCAGGAACGGGCGTCACGTCGATGTCGGAAATTTCATAACCGACCCGAACCGTATAGAAGGTCAATTCAGGGGAAAAAGCGGCATTCCACTCGCCGTCGCCTAGCTCCAGCCCCCGCAGCCCGGCACCCGGTCTCGCCTCCAATTGCCTGCCTGACGGATCCCACGGATATTGCGTCGCGGTTCCCGGCTTGTCGTGCGCTTGCGCCCAGTAATAGCCGTCGGCTTCGATTCTCCTCGGGAAGAAACCGACCTGTCGGCCTGCCGGCAACTCTTCCGACCCGGCGGAGAACAGGCCGCCGCTGTCGGTTGCCCCTGACACATATTTGCCCCCCGCATAGGCGAACCGTCCCTCCACCTTGGCGGATTGGATTGCCTGCTTCGTCGCAAGGTCGACCACTTGCAGCGTTACGACGCTCCTCGATCCATCGTATACAAGCTTCATCCCGTCTACGATCAACGGCTTCAGCGACGTGCTCCCGGTTAACGCGGAGGCTTCCCCGGAAGCCGGTCCGATATTGCCGTTGACGTCCACTGCAGCGACTTTATAGTAGTACCTTATGCCTGGCAGCAGCCCCTTATCTATAAACGACGGCCCCCTCGAAACGCCGATCAGATTCGCGGAGCTGGGCGCAAAGCCGCTTTCGGAGCTGCGGTAAATATGGTATTGGTTAATTTCCGAATCGCTCGACAACGCGCTTCCGAAGCGCAGAGAGATTCTATGATAATCCAATGCGGTAGCGACCGGCCCTGAACTGACCGCCGTGGGCGGAGTTTCGTTGGACGGAGGCTGCCAATAGTATCCTCCCGGTCCCCAATAAGAAGGCAATTCGCGAATCGTGTCGTAATGATGTAGGGCGATGCCGCCGTAAGCGGGGCTGCTCCTGAAATGATCGGCTACTTTACGCAGCTCGGCTTCCATATAGCTGCGTCCTTGCTGGCGGAAAGTAATGTAATAAGGGTCTCCGCTGTCGGCGATATCCTTCGTTTCCACGCCGATGACGACCGAATTCGGCCTGCCGATCCGCTCGGCATAATCGATCTCGCCCTGAGCGAAAGGAATAATGCCTCCCGTTCCTTGCAACGCTTTATCCCAATAATCCATGATCGAGATATAGTCGGTAAGATCCTGGACATGCTCGGACAGCCACTTCGTCTGCCCGTTGAACGTAACGCTCTTGGCCGAATCCGAAGTATCGTACCATCTCGGAACGGCCGGTCCGATCGGCAGACCTTGCCCCGAAGCGTCCCTTCTTTGCACCATTTTCTCCAACACTTCGAGGTATTGAACCTGCAGCGAATCCGGAGCGGAAGGATCGAGCTTGAAATCCGGAGAGATGTACGGCTCGATATCGACATTGACCCCGTCGAATCGCTCGTTGACGCCGGAGGCGATATTGTAATTCAGTAAGTCCTCGAAAATGCTCACCGCGAGGCCGTGATATTGCCGGTAGGCGCCGAGATAAGGCGGAGTCGTGCCGCCCGCGATGCAGGCGTGAACCTTGTAGCCCTTATCGTGCGCCCAAGCGATAAAATCGCGAATCTTGTCCGGGTCTTCCTCCAGCAAATACCTGCCCATGTATTTATCGACGCCCACGTATAACGTCGTGATCGGATTCGGCGAGTCGAACGCAGCCGTATCCCGGGCCATCGCGTCCAGCACGTTCCGCGAGCCCGGATTCAGGAACAGGTTATAGGAGGCCGCTTCCCAAATCCACATGGCCCGGTCCTGCTTCTCGACCGTAATCGGCTCGTTCGTGCCCTGGCCGACCTTGACGTAAGCGGTCGCGCTTCGGCCGATATTCCCTTGGCTGTCGGCCGCTCTCGCTTCGATGCTGGACGTCAGGTCGCCGATCCCCGCCGTATCCCATTCGTATTCGTAAATTCCATAACCATAGACGGAATCGGTTACCGAATATTGCGCAGTTGACCAAGGACCGCCATTCACCCTGACCGTCACGGAGTCGACCGGATTTTGCGCGTTGACGGCAATCCGAACCGTGACGAGTTCATCCCGGCCGACGGCGGAAGCGTCCGCCGGATCGACGATCGCGACTTCGGGCTTGCTGCGTTCAGGATTGATCACCGTCGCCGCGACCGGAGCCGACCAGACGTAATATCTCGTATCGGCCGCCTGGCCTCTTGCCCTCATTTCCAGCTTTCCGTCGTATTTCGCCGTATTCAAATCGTAATGCCACGTGCCGGAGGATGAATTCGGACTGCTCATCTCCCCGTCGAATTGCTCCGTTCCGTTAATCATCAGCTTGACTTCCGTTACGTCCGAGTAGGTGCCTGAAATTCGGACTATCCCCGGCTGCAGCGTCGCGCCGTTGGCCGGCGAGTCGAGGGTGACCCCGGCTCCGGCAGCGGCTGCGCCGCGACCTGGATATTCGAATAGCATGCCGAACTGCATCAAGATCAGGACCCCGATTAACGCTGAAATTCGAAGGTTGCGATTTCGCATTTTGCCCATCGTTCATCCTCCTAATTTAGGACTTCATTCCGATAAGAACCACTCCAGCTTGTCTTGCGAGATCATGCATCCGATTCCGAGTCCGCCCGGCAGCTCAGCCGATCCCCGCCGAATCGTCGGCCCGGTCTCGACGGGATCGTCGGCCAGAAACAGCGGTCCGTTCAAATCGACCGGCGTCTCGATCCCCAAGCCGTTAAACAGGTGGCAGCTGGCGGCGAGGCCCAGCCGGGATTCCGTCAAGCCTCCGCCGACGAGAGCCAGCCCCGCTGCGCTTGCGATTTCTCCGCACAGCCTGGCGCCGGTCAGCCCCCCCATCTTCGTCAGCTTGATCACGATGGCGTCGCAAGCCTCCAGCCGAATGGCCCGGATGACGTCGCGCGGCGTCCATACGCTTTCGTCGAGCGCGATCGGGACGTCGCTTCTGCGCCGAAGCGCGGCATGTCCTTCCCAATCGCCCGCCGGCAGCGGCTGCTCGAACAGATCCGCTCCGAGGCGGCTCAATTCCCGACACATTCGCAGCGCCTGAATCGCGTCGTATCCCTGGTTCGCGTCCACCCGGAAGAAGAGCTGCGGAGCCGTCGCTTTCACGGCTTCGACAATTTCGATATCCCGCCTCGGATCGAAGCCGATTTTCACGTCGACGCCCGTGTAGCCTTCCTCGACCGCCGTTCGGGCTTTCTCCGCGGCGACCTCCGGATCCCTCGTGCTGATCAGATACGACAGCCTGGTCGTCGGCCGGGCGGGGGCCATCCACAGCTGCGGCAGACTCGTCCGCAGCGACTTCGCCGCCAAGTCGTGCAGCGCCATATCGACAGCCGCTTTCGCGATCGGCTGTCCCGGATGGAGGCTGCCGGCGATTTCCCGATCCATCAGCCGGCGGATCGTCTGCAAATCCCCGACCGGCCGGCCGATCAGAACCGGCGCGAGGTATTGCCGGATCGCGCTAACTGCCGATTCCTGCGTTTCATAGCTCCAGCGGTGGCTCGGCCTGCACTCTCCCCAGCCCTCGACGCCGTTGTCGCCCGTGATCTTGACGTAGACATGCGGCGCTCCCGCCTGCGGATCGCCGACGGTGCCGCCAGAAATGGCGAAGCTCGTTTTCATCGGCAGCAGCAGCGGATACGCCTTGATCTCGGAGATGATCACGACAGCGCCACCTCCTTGCCGGATGCGGACGACTCATACGTGCCCAAAATGATATCCAGCGAGTGCCGCCCGTCTTCGCCTGTAACGATTGGCGGACGTCCTTCGCGAATGGCCTCCGCCAGATCGCGGATTTGCAGCCGATGGCCGTCCGGGATCACTTCGAACGGCTCGAATGCCGGAAGCCGGACCTCCTCCCCCAGAATGTCCAGGGACACGATGCGGTCTTCCTCCATGACCAGCGTCCCGAGCTCGCCGTGAATTTCGATCCGGACGCCCTTGCCCTTGTACGCCGTTGCCGTAATTTCGAACGTCCCCATCGCGCCGCTCTGGAATTGCAGCAGCGCAACGGCCGTGTCCTCCACCGCGATGTCCCGCAGGACGGCCCTGGCGCTTCCGTACAGCGACCGGACCGGACCGGCGAGCCATTGCAGCATATCGACCGAATGGATCCCCTGGTTCATCATCGCCCCGCCCCCGTCCAGATCCCAGGTGGCCCGCCAGCCTGCGCTTTGATAGTACTGAGCGTCCCGATAGATTTTGACGTAGGCGGAGCATAGGCTCAGCCGGCCCAGCTTGCCTTCCTGGATCAGCTGCCGAGCATACCGGGCCTGCGGCCCCATCCGTCTCGGGAATACGGTCGCCAACCATACGCCGTTCTCCTCGCACGCCCGGATCATCCGGTCAAGATCCGCCAGCCGGATCGCCGCCGGCTTCTCCACCAGCACATGCTTGCCCTTGTTTGCGGCCATGACCGTCTGCTCCGCATGCAGCCCGCTTGGCGTGCAGATGCAGACGGCGTCGATATCGCCGCGGACCAGCAGTTCCTCCATACTGTCGCAGACGTCCGCCGGATAAGCTTCCGCGAACCGGACGGCCTTCTCTTTCGCATAATCGTAAACCGCGACCAGTTCGGCTTCCGCAAGCTGCCCGATCGAGCGGGCATGCGTTTCGGCGATCATGCCGCAGCCGATCATGCCGAATCGCACCGGCGATGGATGTAAGGTCATAAGATTTCGTCCCCCTCTTTCGTCAAGCCTGAATGCCGGAATTCTCAGGAATGAAGTTCCAGCCAGCGCCGCAATACGGCCAAATCATGGGGCAGCTGCTCCTCCGGCGGAACCGGCGCGAAGCATTCCAGCGTCATCCAGCCGGCATACCCGGTTTCCCGCAGTCCTGCGATCAGCCCCGAATGATCCACTTCTCCCTCTCCCAGAAGGCATTGCCGGAACGCTTCTTCGCCGCGGCGGGTCACATTACGGAAGGAGCCCGGCCCTTCGGCCCGTTCGATTCGCCGAATATCCTTCACGTGCACATGGAACAAATGACGGCCCAGACGCTTCACCGATTCGCGTCCGAAATCCGTATCCGAAATGTACATGTTGCCGGCGTCGTGGATCAGCCCGACGTTGTCCTCGCCTACCATCGAGAGGAGCCGAAGCGAGCTTTCCACGGTTTCGATCAAGCTGACGTTATGAATTTCAAGCAGGATGCGCTTGCCGTGCTTGCGGGCTTCCGCCGCGCATTTGCGCAGCCAGAAGGCCGCTTTCTCGTAATGATAGTCGGCGGCGAGGAACGCGTTGGGTCCGCCTTGGAAAATCCGGACCATGCCCGCCTCCAGACGATCCGCATGCTCCAGCAGCCGGCAGAAATCCTCGTATTCCCGCCGGCAATCGTCGTCCCCGCTCTCGGAAAACCGGCCCGCATAACCGCCGAGCGCCGGAATCGCCAATCCGCTATGATCGGCGATCCGCTTCATCTCCTTCACGCGCGGCAGCGCGGAGGACGCCGACAGATGCGGCTCCCGGCAGGCGATCTCGATGCCGGCAAAGCCGCTTCCGGCCGCGATCTCCATCGCTTCCCGCACGCTGTACTCCAGCAGAGCGCCGCTAAAGGCTGCTATTTTCATGTCCGAACGACTCCTTACTTAATGCCGGAAGCAGTATGATTTTGCACGAAATATTTCTCCGCGAACAAGAACACGATCAGAATCGGAATCAAGCTGAGCAGCGCGGCCGCCACCATCTGCTGCTCGTTGCCGAACCACTGCCCCGCCAGCGAGAGTATGCCGACCGGCAGCGTATATTTCTCGTTGCTGGTCAAATAGATGACCGGCAGCAGGATCTCGTTCCACTTGGCCATGAAGGTGAAGATAGCCAGCGTCGCGAGCGTCGGCAGAGACATCGGGATGAAGATCCGCCTGTAGGTCTGGAACGGATTGCAGCCTTCCAGCTTAGCCGACTCCTCGTATTCCTTCGGAATCGTCAGATAAGCTTGGCGCATCAGAAAGATGCCGAAAGGCTGGGCCAGCCATTCGATGATCCACAACGGCGTCAGCGTGTCGAGCATGTGCAGCTTCTGGAAAATGATAAAATGCGGAATCAGGATGACCATGGGCGGAATCATCATCGTCCCGAGCACCATGACGAACAGCGGCTTTTTCATCGGAAAATTCAACCGCGCGAACGCGTAGCCGACCATGGAACACGAGACGAGGGCTCCCACAACGGACAGCAGGGAGACGATCAGGCTGTTCCAGGTAAACTGGCCGAAATTGCCCTGCTGCAGCACCTCGGAATAATTGGCCCATCGGAACACGTCCGGCACCCATTTCGGAGGCACGGCGGTAAATTCCTTGTACGTTTTCAACGAATTCATCAGCGCCGAGACGAAGGGCACGACCATCGCCAACGCGCTGATCGTGATCAGGAGGTAGCCGACGAATCTGGCAAATCTGCGATGCTTCATTCGTAATGCACCCACTTCTTCTGCACTTTCATCTGCGCCATCGTGAGCAGGAACAGCACTATGAACAAGACCCACGCAAGCGCCGACGCATAACCCATGCGCATAAAGGTGAACCCTTCCCGATACAGGTGCAGCATCAGTACGAGCGTCGAATTGTTCGGAGAGCCCGCGGACGCGAAATCGCCGCGGCCGGTCATGACGAAGATTTGCTCGAACGCCTGGAAAGTCGTGATGGTGCTCATGACGACGACCAGAAACGTGGTCGGCGAGATCATCGGCACGGTGACGAACCGGAACTTGCGGAATGCGCCGGCGCCGTCGATCTCCGCCGCTTCGTACAGATCGTTCGGCACGTTCTGCAAGCCCGCCAGGTAAATGACCATAATGTAGCCGATCCCCTTCCATACCGCAATGAAGACGAGCAGCGGAATCGCCAGCCTCTCGTCCTGCAGCCAGTTTTGCGGCTGCAAGCCCACTCGGGTCAGCCATTCGTTGGCCATGCCGAAGCGGGGGTTAAAAATCGCGTCCGCCACGTACAAGATGACGGTCCAGGAGGAGATGACCGGAATAAAGTGCGCCATTCGAAACAGCTTGAGTCCCTTCAACCGCTGGTTGAGCGCAAGCGCGAGCAGCAAGGCGAGGAACGTCTGCAGCGGGACGAACAGCACCGCGAAATACAGCGTATTGCCGAGCGACTTCCAGAAAAGCGGATCCCCGACCAATCGCTCGTAATTGCCGAACCCCTGCCACCGGGGCGGGTTCAGCATATCGTAGTCGGACAAGCTGAAATAGAGCGACGCGACAAGCGGACCCGCAACGAACACGATAAAGTGAAGCAGGTAGGGGGAGACCATCAGCAGTCCCCATCCCCCCTCGCGATTCGGCTTCACGCGTTGCAGGGCCGGGACTGGATCGCCGCGCCGCCGGGAGCTGCCGGCTGCTGGTTGGACCACGCTCCATCCCGCCCTTTCTTCCTGTTATTTTTTGTAGAAGCCGTCCAGCACCTGTTGAACGTTCTTGTCCGCCTCGCTCAGCGCGTCGTCGATCGAGGCATCCTCCAGGAACGCCCTCTGGGCGCTTTCGTTGAACTTGCCGACCCATTCCTCCCACACCGCGTTCACGTCCAGCGTCTGGGCGAATTCCAGGCTGTCCAGGAAAGCTTGGCGGTTGGCGGGCTTATCGTTGGCTTTGAGGAATACTTCCGAATTGGCAACCGATTTTTTGACCGGAACCGCTTCGCCCAGCGCCGTCCATTCCTTCTGCACCTCGTCCTGCGTCGCCCAATATTTGATCCATTCCCAGGCCGCTTGCGCCTTCGCGTCGCTTGACTTCTGATTGATCACCCACGAATTGGCGATCACCGGAGCTGCGCGTTGGCCGCTCGGGCCTTTCGGCAGCAGCGCCACGTCGTAATTCATCCCGGCCTCATTGGCCGCGAGCACGCGCGCGTAAATCCCGATGCGCATGGCGGCGGAGCCGCTGGGGAAGACGGACATCGCGCTCTGGAAGCTCTTCAGGTCGACCGGGTCGGTCAGAATGCCGCGCTTCATCCCGTCCACCATCCATTCGAAGGCTTGCTTGTTTTCGGGGGAGGAGATGACCGACTTCTGGCCGCTCGAATCCAGCACGCCGCCGCCGTAGGATTTCATGACCGAGAACCAGCCCTCCGTGATGCTGAAGAACGTCAGGCCGAATTGGTTGACCTTGCCGGCATCGAATCCGGCTTCGACCGCCGTCTTGCCGCCCGCGTCTACCGTAAGCTTGGCCGCCGTCGCCTTCAGATCCTCCCATGTCCAATCGTCCGTCGGATAAGCGACTTCGGCCTTGTCGAAGAGATCCTTGTTGTAGAATAGAACGCCTACCTGAATCCCTTGCGGAACGCCCCAGTACTTGCCTTGCGAATCTTTGTTGAAATCCAGGCCGTAATAATCATCCTTGTTCAGATCTCTGTCGATCCAGGCGGTCAGATCCTTGATCGCGCCGCGTTCCGCGTATTTCATGACATATACGCCGTCGGAGAGCCATACGTCGGGCGCTTCGCCCGCCGCGATTTGCGTGTCCAGCTTCTGGAAGAACTGCCCGTACGGCGCGCTCTGCGTCTTCACCGTAATATGCGGATGCTGCTCGGTGAAGCGGTCGATCAGCTCCTTCATCTTGTCGTCGGAAGCTCCGCCGGAATAAAAGCCCAGCAGAATTTCAGCCGGCTCCGCGGAAGGAGAAGGCGGGGCCGACGTCGCGGAAGCTGCGCCGGCGCTCTGGCTGGGCTGCGAATCCGGTGTGGCGTCGTTATTCCCATTCGAGCATCCCGCCGCTGCGAGCATCAAGCTCATCCACAATAAAAGCCCCGTTTTCGGACCAGCGTTTCTTTTCAAAACGTTCAGCTCCCCTTTAATGACGGAATTAATGTTACATTTGAGTTCACTTATTTAACAATTTGTGATAGGTTATAACCAGTGCGGCGGTCCCCCTCTTTTTTAATGTCAGAGTGAAGCGCTTTCTGATCGTAGTATAGACGATCATTTTCCAACCTTACATGGATTTTCATTTACAACTTGTGTTTTTTTGCTACAATATCGTTGACGTCCCCCTATTCCGAGCATTGGAGGAGGCTGAGAGAGGTGAAGGCGCCCGGCTTGCCGAACATCCATCCGACCATCAATCAGAAGCTTTCCCTGCTGATCATCTTCTGCATCTGTCTGCCTCTCTTCCTGACGGGCTGGTCCTGGTATCGCTCCTCTACGGCCGTCATCGAGCAGTCGGCGATCGAATCGAACATGCGCATCCTGGAGCAGACGAACGAATATCTCGATCTGTATTTTTCGAATCTCGAGAACTCCATCTATCCTTTTCTGAACCATCCGCAAATCACGCGTTTTCTGGACAGCCCGACCTTGACGCCCTTTCAATTTTTACAGCTATCCGACAAGGTTCAGGCCGATCTGTTCACGCCTGTGATCTACGGCCGGTCCGATATTGTCGGCATGTCCCTGGTGGCCAAAAACCAGCGCCAGATCAACGATTTCAGCAGGGCCGACGACCTGTTGGACATGAGGCCTCTTCGGCTTCGCAACGCGGAATTGATCGAGCGGATGGAGCCGCTGGACAACTATCAAATCCTCGGCGCCGGACAGGTAGGCTCGACGCCGGTCATCACGGTGGTGCGAAAGCTTCACAGCAGCGAGACTTACCTGTATGAAGGCTTGCTGATCGTCGATCTCGACCTGCAGCAGATCGAGAAAATATGCCAAAACGTGTCGCTGGGGGGAATCAACGTGTGGATCTCCACCCCGGACAGCACCATCATCTATCACCCGGAGTCCGACAAGATGGGCACGCAGGTCTCTTATCCGTTCTTGGACATTGACCAGCAATCGCCCTCCTATTACCGGGCGAATGACGACAAGATCGTCATTTACGCGCTTTCGCTCGCGACCCGTTGGATCGTGGCCGCCGACATTCCGTTGGACGCCATCATCGGCCGATTGATTCATCTTCGCAATATCACCCTTGCGATCGCTGTCGCGCTCTTCATTGCTACGCTTGCGATTGTCGGCGGCTTCTCGTTTCATATCACCCGTTCCCTCACCTTCCTCAAGAAAATGATGGCAAGGGTCGAGACGGGGGATTTCAGGAGCAATCCCCATAGAGCGATGCGGAGAAATGACGAAATCGGATCTCTGTTCCGTAGCTTCTACCGAATGCTCGGGGAATTGAACCGGCTCGTGCACGAGATCCGTTCCTCGAAGCTGGCCGAACAAGAGCTGGCTCTCAAGCATAAGGACTCCGAGCTCCGGTCGATGCAAGCCCATATTAATCCACACTTTCTGTACAACTCGCTGGAAATCATCAACTCTCATGCGATCGTCAGCGATCAGCGCGAAATCAGCCGCATGACGACCGCTTTGTCGCACATGTTCCGTTACAACATCGGCAACGCCACGCAGATCGTGACGCTTGCGGATGAAATCGCTCACATCCGCTCGTATCTGGACATCCAGCGAGCCCGGTTCCGCCACCTGGAGGTGGACATCCGGATCGACGAGGCTTGGCACAGCCGCGTCACCGCCGTCCGCCTGACCCTGCAGCCGATCGTCGAGAACGCTTTTCTGCACGGTTACCGCGACAAGAAGCCTACCTACATCGGAATCGCCGGCGAACCGCGCGACGATGGCTACGCCGTCGTCATCGCCGACCGCGGCGCCGGCATGCCGCAGGACGTTCGCGAGAAATACGACCGACTCTTCTCCCAGGAGGAGAGCGAGCGGACCGCCGCGGATACGGCCACTGCCGGCATCGGCCTGTTGAACGTGCACGACAGGCTGAGGCTCAGCTTCGGACCGGGTTACGGCCTTCGCATTCTCGCATCCTCCGCGGACGCCGGAACGCAATTCGAGGTGCGGCTGCCCCACCCTCCCCAAGACGAAGAAGGAGGCATCGCCTATGTACCGCCTGTTGATCGTTGACGACGAGCACATGATCCATCTCAGCCTGCGCAAGCTCGTCGAGTCTTCCGGGCTCGATATCGAGGTGATCGGAGACGCCGAGGACGGCGCGGAAGCCCTTCGCCTGCTGGAACGGCAGGAAGCGGACCTCGTCGTGACCGACATCCGCATGCCGGAGATGGACGGTCTCGCTTTTATCGAGAGGGCGCAGCGGCTGCACCCGGGCATCGGCTTCATGATCTTGTCGGGCTATAATTCTTTCGAATATGCGCGGCAGGCGATGAAGTACGGCGTATCGGACTTCCTGCTGAAGCCGATCGATCCCGATCAATTTCTGGCTGCCCTGCAGGAAATGGTTGCGAACTTGAGAAAGAACGAGGCGCGCTTCTCCCGGCAGAGCGAGTGGCTGGCCGCGCTGCAGGCGACGGTCAAGGAGCTGGCTACGCGGATTTGGGAGACCGACGAACAAGCGGCCTGGAAGACGCTGCAGCGTATCGCCGACCATTGCCGAACGGCGGATGCGGACGCAGGAGAGCGCAAGCTGGCTTCCTGCGCGCCAAGCGTCGTCAAGCAGCTGGAGCAGGAAATGAGGGAGAAAGGCGTCGAACTGCCGGCGGAGCGGACCCTTCTCCGGGATTGGCCGGGGTCTGCGGAGGACTCCCTGAAGGAGCTGCGGGCCATCGCGGCGGACCTGATGCGCCAATTGAGGGGAGCCCGCAATCTCGGCGCCAGGAACAACATGGAGAAGGTGCTGAAGTATTTGGAGTCGCATTATGCCGATCCGATGCTGTCGCTGAAGGGCGTAGCCGCCGCATTCAGAATGTCCGACACCTATTTAAGCCGCACGCTTAAGGAAGAAATGAACGTCAATTTCGTCAAATACCTGATTCGGGTCCGCATGAACAAAGCCAGGGAGCTGCTGGAAGCGACCGATCTTTCGACGACGGAAATCGCCGAGCGGGTCGGGTTCTCCGATTATCCGCACTTCAGCAAAACGTTCAAAAAGGTTTTCGGATTGACGCCGACGGAGGACAGGAAACAACGCAGAAGCTTGCGGGGCGGCTAGCGCGGCGATCAGGCCGGAGCACGAAGAAGGGATGTCCCTGGTCGTCTTTCGCGACTTGTGGGACATCCCCTTCGTATGATTAGGTCAACCTGTCTTGATTACTTCACATAGAAAGTGGCGTCCGCCTGGTCGAGCGCGGTCGTAATCGATGAGATTTCCAGCGCTCCGCTCCGATGTCTCAAGTAGGCGCCCGAAATGTTGTACGATTCGAACGAGGCTGCCCATCCGCTGCTGAATCCCGTGCGCAAGCGCCAGGTGGCGTCGTTCTTGTACAGCGCCGTGTTGGCGTACGGATCGAGCCATACTTGCCCGTCGCGATGGCGCAAATAGTTGCCCGGATACGTCACCGACTCGATCGACACCGCCGACGGATCGGCCAGCCCCGGCACGAGCCGCCACTGCGACTCCGGCGCGTACTGGCCCCCGTCGATCTTGCCGCGCCCCGCGTCGACGCGGACGAAATTGCCGATATTGTAGCTCTGAAGCTGATTGACCGGCGTTTCGACGTCGACCCGCTGCAGCTTCCAATTCTGCGTATCCAGCCCGTTGGCCGTCCATTGGATGACCTTCGTTCCGGCCGGTGCGCCTCCGCCCGCATTGTCCAGCATCAGCCCGCTGTGCTCGTTCATGCTCGTATAATAGCCGTTGCCTTGATAAGCGAACTTCCAGCGCTGCGTATCCAGATAATTGTCCGTCCACAAAATGACCTTCGTCCCCGGAGCCGTCGCCCCGTTCGGATCGTCGAGCACCAGGCCGGTATTCACGTTCACGACCCGGAAAAAGCCGTTGCTCCTGTAATCCGTCACCCACCATTGGGTGTTGAGCCCCAGATCGTTCCACTGGATCACCTCCGTACCGGCCGGCGATCCGCCTCCCGCATTGTCCAGCAGCAGACCGTTGTTCTGGTTAATCAGCTTGTACGTGCCGCCCGAGACGATGGAGGAGTTGCCGTTCATTTGCGCGACGTTGGCCCGTATCTCGTTACGGCTGCCAACCTTCACCGTGTTGACCTCCAGCATCAGCGAATGGTCGAGCGGCAGCAGCGTCCCGCTCCAGGCGGCGGGCGTATTCTGGTTGCTGCCCTTGACGGTCAGCGGCGCGTCGACCAGCGACCAGGTCGCGCCGTAATCGGCGCTGGTGAACATTTTGTTGGCGGTCGGCACGACGTCGGTCATGCCGCGCACGTAGAACCTGCCGCTTGGACTGCCGTCGTCCACGTACGCGACCTCCGGCGTCTGCGAAGCGCGGTAGATGCCCGTGCCGACGACGGTGCCGAGATCGGTCGGACTTCCCCAGTTGATCCCGTCGGCCGAAGTCTTGAACCGGACGGCGAAGTTGGGCGCCGCCCCCAGCATCTCGAAAAACATAAAGTACGTTCCGTTCTTGGCCTTAACCACCCTGGGCATGCCCGGACGCCAATCCCAGTTCGTGGCGCTTCCGACAGTCAGGCTATAGTTCCCCCAGGTCAGCCCGCCGTCGCTGGAAATCTCCTGCGCAAGCGCCTGGTTGTAGCCCGGCTGCCTCTCGTCCGAATAGTAGCAGATCAGCCGGCCGTCGGAGGTGATCGCGAACTCCGGCTCCCAGGTGCGCTTCGTGCCCGCCGTTCCTCTCGGCGCCAGATGTCCGTGAAGCTGCCACGTCGCCCCGTTGTCCGTGCTTCGCCAAATATGGATCGTATAAGCCGAGGTGTTGTCCCAATCCGTCGAAGCGAACAGCAGAGTGCCCGCGGGGAAAGCCCCGACCTGCTGCGGCAGCGCGTATAGCGTCGTCATCCCTTGCTGGTCCCGGTTCAGCCCGTAAGCGTTCGGATCGATCTGGCTGAGGAGCGACCACGTTCGGCCGTTGTCGGTGCTGCGATAAAACGGGAACGGCTGCATGCCGACCCAGCCCGTATTGCCGGGAAATCTTCTGGTGAACGTGGACAGAATATCGCCGTTGCCCAGCTTGACCGCCCTCGCGTAATACGGTTCGGTTTCGGTCGCGCTGCTGTAGACGACCCAGCCGGTCGAGGCCGCCTGCACGGACATGCCCGCAAACAGCGACGACGACAGCACCAATGTTAAAACAACAAGCAGTACTCTTCGGAAACTTCTCATTTTCTCTTCCTCCTCGGCAGGATGAATGCGGGATTGCGAAGTTCCTTCCTTTTTAACGCGAATTCATATCCTCTCGCCCGCGGGAAGCGCGATGTCGTGGGAATCTCCCAGCGGTACCCCGAAGTCCGGCGTACCGTCCGGTCTCCATCCGAACTTCTGCACCCGGGTGCTGCGAAGCCCCGTATCGGCTCCCGGAGCGGGCAGCGCGTGATACACGATCCAATCCTCGGTTCCGTCCGGCGATGACGTGAAGCTGTTATGTCCGGTGGCGTAAACGCCGTTTTCCGCACTCTTGCGAAACACCGGCACGGGAGACTTGACCCACGAAGCGGCTTCCATCGGATCGGAGCCTTCCTTCATCGTCAGCATGCCCAGAGAGTAATCCTCGGACCAGGTCGTGCTGGCCGAATAGACGAGAAATATAAAGCCGTTCCTGCGTAAAATAACAGGCCCCTCGTTGATCGCCATCCCGCCCTGCTTCTCCCATTCCAGCGTCGGAGCCGAGAGCAGCGCATGCCCCCCGTCAAGCTCCAGCGTCCACGGATTCGCCATTGGGACGATGAAGATGGCCGAACCGTAATCGGGGTAATGTCCGTATCCGGCATACAGGAAGTACAAGCGTCCCCCCAGTTCCATGACCGTCCCGTCCAACCCGGCCAGAGGCGTCTCGAGCGTTCCTTTCCAGCTCCATTCCCCTTCTGTCGGGTCGGCGGCCCCATTTTCCAACACGCAGATTCTCCTGGACTCGTCCCCGCCTCCGTCGTTGGCCGTGTAGTAGATATACCACCTGTCTTCCAGCCGGTGCAGCTCCGGAGCCCACAGGTTGTGGCTGTAAGGACCGTTCTCCTCGGGAATCCACACCTTCTTCTTAAGGCCGACGGCGATCCCCGTCATCGAGGGGGATTTCGTAATTTCCAGGCAGCCGAACTGCGTGGACATGAAGTAGTAATAGCCGTCGCTATGCTTGAGCAGCCAAGGATCGGCCGCCTTCTCGACGATCGGATTGCGGAAGGTTGCGTTCATCGGTTCGTTCTCTCCTTTTTACCCCTTCATTCCGGTCAAGGTGATGCCCTCGACGAAGTATCTTTGCGCGAAAAAGAACAGCAGCAGCGACGGAATCAGCGCCAGCACGGAGCCGGCCATAATGTACGTCCATTGCGAAGTGTAGAAGCCCTGGAACGATGCCAGCACGAGCTGCAGCGTGAACTTCTCGGGAGTGTTGATGTAGATAAGCGGCCCGAGAAAATCGTTGTAGCCGGCCAAGAAGCCGAGCAGCCCTTGCGTGATGACGGCGGGTTTGGACAATGGCAGCATGATGCGGAGGAAAATATGGAGCGGATTCATCCCGTCCACCTTGGCCGCTTCCTCCAGCTCCTTCGGAATGGTCATAAAAAACTGCCTCAGCAGAAACACCGCCGCAGCCGCGCCGAACATTCCCGGCACCATCAGCGGCAGCCAGCTGTCGATCCAGCCGATGTGCTTGAACAAAATAAACGTCGGAATCATCGTGACGACGCCCGGAATCATCATCGTGGCCAGCAGCAGCGTGAACAGAACGTTTTTCGCCGGAAAATCCATCCTCGCGAATGCGTTGGCCGCCAGCGCGCTCGTAAACAAACCGACCAGGCAAGGCAACGAGATGACGAGCAGCGTGTTCAGAAATCCTTTCAAAATATCGGCTTCCGTCAATACGAAAACATAGTTCTGCCATTCGAACACCTCGGGTATCCACTTGGGAGGCATTTCGAACTCGCGGCCTTGCTCCTTCAGCGACGTCGACAGCATCCATAGGAAGGGAATAGCCATCACGAGCGATCCCGCCGTCAGGAACAAGTAAGCGAAGGCTTGGCGGGCCTGCTCGCCCGCTCTCTTTCTCCTCTGCCTGGCGCTCCTTGCGATTGCGGCATTCGACATGCGCGTTCCCTCCTTAATCGTAGTGCACCCAGCGTCTGGACAACCAGAAATTCAGCAGCGTAATCGCCAGAATCAACAGACCGAGCGCCCAAGCCATAGCCGACGCGTAACCCATGCTCATATAGCGGAACGCGTTCTGGAACAAATAGTAGACGATCGTCGTCGTCGAGTAATTCGGTCCGCCCTCCGTCATGATCTGAAAACGCGGGAAGTCTTGCAGAGCCGTAATCGTCGAGGTAATCAAAATGTAGAGCGTCGTCGGCGAAATGCACGGAATCGTAATCCGGACGAACCTCTGCCAACGGCTGGCCCCGTCGATCTCCGCCGCTTCGTGAAAACTTTTCGGAACGCCCTGCAGCGCGGCCAGGTAGAGCACCATGTTGATGCCGAGTCCCGCCCATACGCCCTGGATGATCATCGCCGGCATCGCCCACGTCTCGCTGCTCAGCCATGCGGGCCCCCGAATGCCGACCAGCTCGAGCAGATAGTTCAGCAAGCCATAGCTGTCGTTGAAAATCCATTTCCACAGCAGCGTCAGCGCGATGACCGAGCTGATCGTCGGCAGGAAGAACATCGTGCGGAAGAAGCGGATGCCGCGCACCTTCTGATTAAGCGCCATCGCGATTCCGAGCGCCACGGCCATGCCGATCGGAATGCTCAGCGCCGAATAGAACGTATTGAACAGGGTTTTCCAGAACAGCTCGTCGTCCATGGCGAGCTTGACGTAGTTCTCCGTTCCCGTAAAGACGGGCGCCTGATACCCGCTGTACTCCGTGAAGCTGACGTAGACGGAATAGCTCAGCGGGATGAACGCGAACAACAGAAAACCCAGAATCGGAGCGGAGATGAACAAGTAGGCCCATGCGTATTCCTTGCGCTTCATAATTCTCCTCCGTCGTTCGGGATCGGGCGGTGGAACCCGCGAGCAATTCCCGCGGGTGCAGGCGAGTCTCGCGATGGGTTCCTCTGCCCGACTTCACCGTTTACTTGAAAGTCTCGCGACGGGTCCCCTCCGCCCGACTTCCCTTTTACTTGAATACCGCCGGATTGCCTTCCTTGATCGCCGCGTCGATCTTCGGCTTCAGCTCGTTCAGGACGTCCGCGGCTGATTTTTTGCCGTCCCACATCGGAGCCAGCCCTTGGGACAGCAGGTCGAACCATTTGGCGTTCGGCAGATTTGTCCACGGGCCCGGCACTTGATTTTCCGCCGCTTTGATGAACACCTCCGCATGCTCGGGCTTCTGACCCGGCTGCAGGAAGACGTCCGTGGCGGCCATCGATTTGAAGCTCGGAATCGCGAAGCCCATCAAGGACTGTTCCTTCTGCCCTTCCGGCCCGCCCAAATATTCCACCAGCTTGTAAGCGGCCTCCAGGTGCTTCGTTTTGCTGTAGATGCCGATCCCGACCGAGCCGCTCCAGCCCGCCCACTTGTTGACCGGCAGCGGCGCAACGTCCCAATCGAAGCCGAGCTTGCGGAACTCGGGCACCATCCAGCGGCCGGTAATCATCATCGCCAGCCTGCCCGTCTGGAACATCTGGCTGTCGTTCATATCCTTCAGAGCCGCCGCGTTCGGCACGACTTTATGCACGTTCGCCAGATCCGCCGCGAACTGCAATGCCGAGACCGCCGCCTCGCCGTTGCCGACGAATTCCCGCCGGTCGTCGGTGAGGAACGCGCCGCCGTTGCCGAATACGAAGCCTTCCCACCAGATCGGTCCCATGCCGTACTGCTTGACTTTGCCGTTCTCTTCGACGGTCAGCTTCTTCGCCGTATCCAGCAGTTGTTCAAAGGTCATCGGCGTATCGGCGCTCGGGAACGTCACGTTCATCTTGGTGAAAAGATCTTTGTTGTAGTACAGGACGGTCGGACCGATATCCTTGGGCAGCGCGTAGAGCGGACCTTGCCCGTTAACCGCCCCGTCGTAACGGTACCTCAAGAGGCCGGACTCCCACATGTCCCCCGTATCGAGCGAGCTGGCATCGACGAACTCCTGGATCGGATGAAGCAAGCCCTGGCTCACCCAACGGCCGAAATCGCCGTCCGGGACGTAGAACACGTCGGGCGCATCTCCTCCCGCCAAAATCGTGTTCATCTTGCCGACGTAGTCTGCCGGAATGTGCAGGTACTCCACCTTGATCGTCGGGTTTTTCTGCTCGAAGTCCTTAATCAGCTTCGTGAACACTTCCTTCTCCGACGGATCGCCCCAGCCCGCGAACTTGATCTTGACCATCTCTCCAGCGGGGGCCTGGCTTCCTGAAGCGCTGCTTTCCGCCGCGTTTTTCCCCGTGCCGTCCGGGCTGGCGGAGGACTCCTTTCCACTGTTTCCGCCGCAGGCGGCCAGCCCCGCGAGCAGCGTCAACGACGCCGTAACGGCAAGCAAACTTTTACCCTTTCCGAGTCTCATCTTATAGACACTCCCTTTTGTGTTGGATCTGCCTTCACCTTTAATTATAGGAGCGCGCCGGGGACGAACAATTGTGAAAACGCTTTATCTAATTCGCAAAAAGGAGCGTAACCGAAGCGATTTCGTCGGTCGAAAACCTTCGCTTTCGGTGAGTTCGGGCGATTGGCGGATGGATGGATGGCTTGGCGCAGGCTAACGGCCTCGCGGGCCGTTAACGGGGCGAGGTTGGCGGATTTGCGCAGGCTTACGGCCTCGCGGACCGTTAACGGGGCGAGGTCGGCGGGGTGGCGCAGGTTAACGGTCCCGCAGACCGTTAACGGGGCGAGGTTTGGCGGATTGGCGCAGGCTTACGGCCT
>NZ_JBEPYQ010000090.1:0-30017 GCF_041641335.1 Cohnella sp.
AGATGGCGGAGATGGACGCTGTGCTGGATTACAATTCCGCAGCAGGCCATTCTTCGCCCGCCACTTCCTTCTCGGAAGGGTACAAGGAAATGATGGATACGATCCATTGGAACTTCAGCAACCATGGCATGAATACGAATTATGTGTTTGCGATGGAAGGGGTAAGCGATTACTACAGCTATTTTGTAGACCTGAACGGAATGATGTGGGGCAGAAGCCTCGGATACGTGCCGCAGCAGGCTCCTCAGGTAACGCGTTATACGATTCCGGCGAAGTTTCTCGGATTGCCGACAGCAGGCAAAGCCAAGGGCAGTCTCGACGAATACGCTTGGGCGTTCACGATGGGCAATCCGCTGCTGATCGACACGGCGACGCCGAATGCCCATGTGTTCCCGCGCTATACCGATATTTACAAGAGCGAGTCGACCATTTATTTTTATGGCACATACAAGGACGAGCGAGGGCTGTCGCTATCTAATTCCAACATCAAAGGAACGACCATTGTAGGTCAAAATCAGGACAGACTGGGCATTCAATTGCGCAATTTAAGCTCTGTCTCCCAGACGGTCACCGTGACGTTGGATTACGCTAAGCTCGGACTGGCGGGCAGCACGGTGGGCTCGGTCGTCAACATCGAAGGCGGAGCCGCCGTTGCCTACACGACGGGCGCCAACTCTGTATCCTTGACGATCACGATTCCGGCGAATGATGTGAAAGCTCTTAAAGTATCGTTCTGACAAGCGAAAAGCGGCGTATTCTCCTTCGCGAGATGCGCCGCTTTATCGTATTCACTTGCTATTTGCGCGCCGAATTCGTTAATGCCGCGGCGGATTCCCGGATGACCAACTCGGGCTTAAGGCGGATTTTCACATATTCCGATTGCGGGAGGATTCCTTCTATTTTGTCCAGCAAGACTTGGCATGCCTTTCTGCCCATCTCCTGAATCGGAGTGGCTACCGTAGTTAACGGAGGGTCGATCACGGAGCCCAGATAGACGCCTTCATAGCCGACGACGGAGATATCGTCGGGGATGGTCAGCCCGAGTCTCTTGACTGCAATGTAGATGAAGGAGGCCAGAATATCGTTGCAGGCGAACAAGGCTGTCGGGCGATTCGGACCTGTCAGAATGTCGATAAACGTCTGGTTGTTCTCCAGAATCTCGGACGCGACAAATTCGTTGGAAGAGAACAGATTGAAGGAGATCAGATTGTTTTCCTTGTAAGGAAGCTCCCGGTCGCGAAGCGCTTGAATATACCCCATTCTGCGTTCTTTGACCTCGGACGATTGCTCCAGATAGCTGTCGTAGACGAAGGCGATGTCCTTGTGCCCCAGATCGATCAAATATTCCGTCATGGCGTACGCGCCGTTGTAGTCGTCGCACACGACGTAGTCGCTGTCCAGAGTTTCGAAATATTTGGTGTACAGCACGAACGGCACACCTTGCTTCTGAAGGGCGGCATAGGTTGAGGGCTCGCCGCAATGGAAAATGAGAAAGCCTTCCGTCTGCATGCGAGTAAACTTCTCTATCATTGCGCGTTCCAACTCCAAATCGCGTTCCAACGGTACCATAGACACGATATATCCCCGCTTCAAGGCATAGGGAATAACGCCTTTGACAAATTGGTGCTGGTAATCGTCGTGCAGGAATCCGCCGATCATAATGGTCAGATTGTACGACTTTCCGTGAATCAGTCCTTTGGCCATATGGTTCGGCGTATAGTCGAGTTCTGCTGCAATTTGCCTGATTTTCTGCTGCATGGCTGCGCTAATGGATGAATCCGCCCGCAAGGCTAACGATACGGTCATCTTCGAAACCCCGGCAACCTTCGCTATATCAGTGAGTGTCACGCGCTTCTTCATGGATAACGCCCCCGAACTTTATCGGTAAATTTCTCTTGTAAGTAATAGTATATCCAAACTTGACTCTAACGTCTAATCGGATCTCCGGCGACGCAAAATACAAACTAACGAAGAGCGGTATCGGTCCTGCCTCCGCTTTTCAAAAACTCCCCATCTGTGGTATGAATAGTACATTCGGGGGTGCCTCTATGAAACTGCGGGTGAACGGCAAGGCCAAGTGGTATGTTTACCAGAAAATCGTCATGATATTTATCGTGTTTCTCGTGCCTCTTATCATCCTGAATATATGGGTTAATTACCGGGGAATGTCCTTCTCGAAAAATACGATTTTGGATTCCGCGGCTGCAAGCGCTTCCTTCTATGCCGAGCAATTGGACAAGGAGATGTACTTCATTCGCAACCAGCAATTGCGTTTGCTCAACGAGCAGGAGCTGCAGAAGCTCAGCTTCCGCGGAGGAAAGCTGGAGAAGTACGAGGAGGTTGAACTGATCGAGCAGGTGAGAACCGGCCTGATGCCGGTGGCAGACAGGAGTGAATACGTCGTCAACGCGGGCGTCTACGTCGCTTCCATCGGCAAAACCATTTCGGGCGCGAGCGGCGTGACGGACATTCCCAATCCGGAATACGAGCTGGTCTCCTTACTGCTGAAGCAAACGCCCAAGCCGTCGTTCTATCAGGCTGGAGACCGGCTCTTCTTCATCGAAACGGAAAACAACGCGGAGATCTGGTCCTACATCGAAATTTCCAAAGCGAAGCTGGCAGAGGAGCTGCGCCAGATCGTTTCCCTGTACCGAGAATCCGAAGTGTTCTTGGGAAGCCCGGAGCTGGGCAGCGTACTGTCTACTGCGCAGGACGGCAAATCCTCCAGACGGGAGTCGCTTCTCATACGGGACGACGAGACGGTCGTCGGCGACAACAGTCCCGAGTCGCGAAATGTGGACGGGACCCGGTACTTCGTGGCGCATCAGCCGGTCAGCTCGCTCAAGCTGTCTCTGACGATGTACGTGAATCAGAACGAGTTGACCCGCCCGCTGAGTCAATTCAATATGTCGTTCTACATTTTATTTGGCATCGTCGTCCTCATTTTGGTGCTGTATTCCTTCTCGATCCACGTTATGATCCACAGGCCGCTGTCCAACCTCGTCAAGGCGTTCCGCATGATCGAGACGGACAATCTGGACTTGGTCATCGAATCCAAGACGAAGGACGAATTCCATTATCTGTTTCAGAGCTTCAACCGGATGGTGACCCGTCTCCAGCGTTCGATCAAGGACAACTACGAGAAGAAGATCGCGCTGCAGCGCTCGGAGCTGAAGCAGCTCCAATCGCAGATCAATCCTCACTTTCTCTACAACAGCTTCTTCAACATCTACATGCTGTGCAAGGTCGACGACTCCGAGAGCGCGGCCGAGCTGTCTCAACGGCTCGGAAGCTATTACCAGTACATTACGAGAAGCGGCTCGGACGAAGTGCTGCTTGAGAAAGAGTACAAGCATGCGCTCGATTACTGCGAAATTCAGTGCATCCGGTTTTCCAACCGCATCTCCTACGTCTATGACGAAATTCCGGATTCGCTGCAAGGCGTTCACGTCCCCAGGCTGATCATCCAGCCGATCGTCGAGAACGTATTCGACCACGCCTTCGAAGACGGAGCGGAAGACGGGATGGTGCATATCGGCGTCGCGCATGAAGACGGACGCGTGCGAATCGTCGTGGAGGATAACGGCCTGCTGCTGACGGACGAACGTCTGGAGCAGCTGCGGGAGGGACTGTCGTGGAAATCCGGGGAGGACGAAACGACCGGACTGATCAACGTCCATAACCGTTTGGCGTTAAAATACGGCGCGGGCAGCGGTTTGTTCTTATCCCGAAGCTCATACGGAGGACTCAAGGTCGAGATGGTCGTGGATTTGACAAAGAAAGGGGATTGATCGCTCATGTATCGGATGCTGATCGTAGATGACGAGCCGATTATCGTCAACGGATTAATCCAATTGTTCCAGAACAACGCCGAGTTCGAGCTGGATATATGCAAGGCCTATTCTTCCGCGGAAGCGCTGGAGATCGCGAAGAGGACGAAGCTGGACATTCTGGTCAGCGACATTCGCATGCCCCGTAAGACCGGTCTGCAGCTCGTCGACGAGATCGTCTATTATTGGCCGGCGTGCCGGATCATCTTCCTGACCGGCTACAGCGAATTCGAATACGTGTATGAGGCGCTTCGCAAAAACGTCGACAGCTACATTCTGAAGACGGAAGGAATGGACCCGATCTTCGAGGCGGTGAAGCAGGCGATCCGGAAGCTGGAGGAAGAGAACCGGCGGCGGTTGGAGAGCGAGAGGGCGCAGCTTCATCTGCATCTGGCGGAGCCGTACTTGAAGATGGAGATGATGGCGGAGCTGCTGAGCGGCAGACCGTTGACGGAGCTGACGTCGAGCGAGCGCTATGCCGATTTGAATTTTGCCGTATCCGCCGATCGTCCCGCTTATGTGGTGGCCGGGTGGGTGGAACGAGCCGAGCCTCCGAAGCGCAAGAAGCTGCAAGCGGTGCAGCGTATTTTCGAACAACTGCTGCCCTCCTCCTTGGCCTGCGAGCAGACGATTCACGAGGAAGAAGCGCCGGTGTGGCTGCTGCAGCCGGACGCGGAATTGTCGGCCAGGTTCTGCGGCGGCCCGGACGCCGGGGACGCGAAGGCGGAAGAAGAGGGAGTCGTCGCGTATGTGAAGGGCATTCTGGAGCAGGTGCAGAACGAATGCGAAGCGGCGTTGGAAGCAACCGTATCCTTCGGCATCTCCGGCAACGTGGCGGACCGCTGGGAGGCTGTGCATCCGAAGCTGGAGGCGATGCTGTCCGGAATTCGCGACAGAGCCCGGTTCGGGCATGCGCTGGCCATTGTCGATTTCGGCAAAGCCGAAGCGCAGGCTTGGAGCGCCGACATGGGGGAGGACAAGGAGCAAGAGGAGCAGAAGCGCTGGCTGATCGAGCAGATTCACAAGTACGTGCAGGACAATCTGGGCGGAGACTTGTCGCTGACGACGATCGCGGGCGAGGTGCATTTTAACCCGTCGTATCTATCCCGCTATTACAAGCAGGCGACAGGCCGTAATCTGCTCGATTTCATTCAATCGACCCGATTAAACGCAGCCATCGACCTGATGCTCCACACTTCGCTGAAACTAAACGATATTGCCGTCCGCACGGGCTTCGACTCCAACTCCTACTTCACGACCTTTTTCAAGAAAATGACCGGAATGTCGCCGATGCAGTATCGAAATTCGCATAGGTAAAAAATACGAAACGATTGTAAACGATTCGAAATTGCGAGCGTTTTCCCGCGGCGCCTATAATGAATTCATGGAGCTCCTAAGACTGGCAAACGATCATATAGGGGGAAGCTTGCACATGAAATGGCTTAGATCCTGGAATCTGATCCTCTCGTTCTCTCTCGTACTTTCGTTGATGGCGGCATGTTCGAGCAAAGAAGGGAACAAAGAAGTCTCGTCCCCATCTCCGTCGGCGTCCGTATCTCCTTCGGCCTCCTCGGAAGACGGCGGAGCGAGCGCCGAAGCCGAAAAGCCGGACCCGCTCGGCAAATATCCGGAGACGGTGACGGTGACCGAGGTCATCGGTTACAATCCGCCCGAGGATCCAAGAACGCCGTCAGGGATGACGCCCGATCAGAACGCTTACCTGAAAGACTTGAAAGAAATGACGAACATCGAAGTAAAGTTCAAGTGGATGGTGCCGAACAGCCAATACGAGCAGAAGTTCTCGCTGGCGCTCGCGTCGGGCGACTTGCCGGACATTATGGAACTGGACCAGAAAAACTTCGAGAAGCTGAAAAATCAAAACATGCTGGGGGATTTGACGGAAGCTTACGAGCAATACGCTTCCCCGGATCTCCGGAAGTATATGGAGTCGGACGGCGGCTTCGCGATGAAGACGTTCAGCGTCGACGGCAAGCAGCTTGCGATTCCGGCCTTCGAGGACCCGTTCCTGTCTACGCAGATTTTGTGGATTCGCAAAGACTGGCTCGACACGCTGGGCTTGCAGCCACCGACGACGATGGCGGAGCTGGACAAGGTTGCCGAAGCCTTCGTTACGCAGGACCCGGATCGCAACGGCCAGAACGACACCTATGGCGTGTCTCTCCAGAAAGAACTGTTTTTCTGGGGCTTCGATCTTAGAGGCTTCTTCAACGGATTCGGAGCGTATCCGTCCGTTGGCGACAAGCAGTCGGCCTGGATCAAGGGCGGCGACGGCAAGCTGGTTCCCGGTCTGATTCAGCCGGAAATGAAGGACGGGCTGGGGATGCTGCAATCCTGGTATCAGCGCGGCATCATCAACAAGGAGTTTGCGCTTAAGGACGAAAACAAAGTTGTCGAGGATATCGTTGCAGGCAAGGTGGGCATCTCCTACGGAGAATGGTGGTACCCGAACTGGCCGCTTAACTCCCACGTGGATAAAGATCCGAAGGCGGAATGGATCGCGCTGCAAATTCCGGGCCTGGACGGACCGGGCAAATCGCTCGTGCCGAAGCTTCGCGCCGGCAAAGTGTTCGCGGTGAGCAAAAACATGAAGCACCCTGAAGCTGCGATCAAAATGCTGAACTTCTACATCGAGATGGGCTACAAGAAGTACAAGGACGACGAGAAGGCGGCAAAAGGGTACGTTTACAACTGGTTCAATCCGCGGATTTATAATCCGGCCGATATCGACAACATCTATACCGAAGTCAACAAGGCGCTGGATGCGGGTCAAACCGAGATTACGCTGGAAGACGAGAACTTCAGCAACGTCGACTCCGTGTTCAGAGCGACGAAGGAATACTTGGCCAAGGACACGTCCCGACAATCGTTGGGCATCAGTTGGGGACAGTATTACAGCCGCGCCGCCAAAGACGGAGGCTGGGGCACAACGAAGAAGGTTAAGGAAAGTCATGCATTCGTTAACAACGAATTCTACGGTCTGCCTACGGAGACGATCGTCAGCAAGGGCGGTCAGCTCGACAAGCTGATGCAGGAATCGTTCACCAAGATTATCATGGGCGCATCGCTCGATGAATTCGACAAATTCGTCTCCAGTTGGAAGTCGCTGGGCGGCGATAAGATTATCGAAGAAGTCAACGCGTGGTACGATACGCAAGCCGTGAAATAAGCGGTACGAGGAGGCGGGAGGCGAAGTCGGGCAATCGACCGAACCTCCCGCTTTTCAGTAAGGGAGAACGGAGGGGCATCCTTGAAAAAACTGAAAAAGAATTATCCGTTGCACGTCATGTTGCTGCCGGGCGTCGTGTTTACGTTAATCTACGCTTACGGTCCGATGGCGGGGCTGGTTATGGCTTTCCAGGAATTCGAGCCGCTGTCCGGTTTCTTCAAATCGGATTTTATCGGTCTCGACAACTTCAAATACGTGTTTCAACTGCCGGACTTTAATCAAGTGTTGTGGAACACGGTGCTGATTGCCGTCTGCAAAATGGTGCTGTTCCTGCTTGTTCCGTTAATTTTGGCTTTGCTGCTAAACGAGGTAACGAAGAGTTGGTTTTCGCGGTTCGTGCAGTCTGCGATTTTCCTGCCGTTCTTCCTGTCATGGACCGTGCTTGGCGGCATCGTCATCGAGCTGTTCTCCTTAAACGGCCCGGTTAACGCGTTGGTGTCGTCTTTCGGACTGGAGCCGATTATGTTTATGCTCGACAACAGTTGGTTCAGGACGATTATTATCGGTTCGGACGTGTGGAAGGGCATGGGCTACAACATGATCATCATGCTCGCTGCCATTACAGGCATTAACGCTACGCTGTACGAGGCGGCCGAAGTGGATGGCGCGGGCGAGTGGAAGCAGATGATCCACATCACGCTGCCCGGCATAGCGCCGATTGTGATCGTGCTTTCCGTCCTGGGACTTGGCGGCGTGCTGAACGCCGGTTTCGAACAAATCTTGATTATGTATAATCCGACCGTCTATGAAGGCTCGGACATTATCGATACATTCGTTTATCGTTTGGGTATTTTCAGCCAGCAATTCGGTCCTGCCGCGGCTGTAGGTCTGTTCAAATCGGTTATCTCGCTTGCATTAGTATCGGCGACCTACTATGCAGCCTACAAATACAACAACTACCGCATCTTTTAGAGGAAGTTCATCGAACTTTTGAACACTGATTTAATTAGAATGGAGGTGAGTCGGTTATGCGAAGCCGTGTCTCATTGAGCAGAAAGCTGTTTAACGTATCCAACGCGTTGTTTTTAACCGGAGTCACTCTGCTTGGCATCGTTCCGTTCCTGCACTTGCTGTCGATTTCCTTGAGCTCGAATACGGCCGCGATGGCGGGAGAGGTTAAGCTGTGGCCGGTCGGCTTTTCTTGGGACGCTTATATCTATTTGGGTGAAAAGGTCGAGTTCTTCCGTTCGCTATGGGTGTCCTTGGAACGGGTCGTTCTCGGGACGATCGTCAACATGCTGCTGGTGTTTCTGACGGCTTATCCTCTGGCCAAATCGAACGAACAGTTCGGTTCCAGGACAGTGTACGTTTGGTTTTTTGCCGTCACGATGTTCTTCGGCGGGGGACTGATTCCGACCTATATCGTCGTTGTCAAAACCGGTCTGATCGATTCGATCTGGGCGCTGATCCTGCCGGGCGCGCTGAGCGTATGGAACGTCATCCTGATGCTGAATTTCTTCCGTTCGATTCCGAAGGAGCTGGAGGAAGCGGCGACGATCGACGGAGCGGGACATTGGACCATTCTGTGGAAGGTTTTCCTTCCCGTATCGCTGCCTTCTATTGCGACGATCGGTTTGTTCACGATCGTCGGGCACTGGAACGCCTGGTTCGACGGGATTCTCTACTTGAACTCGCCGGATAAGTATCCTCTGCAGACGTACTTGTCTACGCTGATTATGTCCATGAATTCCATGATGACTTCGGTGTCCGTCGAGCAGCTCAAGGTATTGGAGAACCTCAGCGAGAAAACGCTGCGAACGGCACAAATCTTTATGGGGGCGCTGCCGATTATGCTCGTCTATCCGTTCCTGCAGAAGTATTTCGTTCGCGGCATGACGGTCGGCAGCGTTAAAGAATAATGGATGGTCCGCAATGGGGAGGGGCGCAGCAATGAAGAAAATAACGGTCGCTTTGGCGAGGGCTGCGGTCATGCTCCGTTGGATGACTCGTCTGCCGATATGGGGAGGAATCGCCGTGCTGATTGCGACGTCCGGCATTGTGATGGCGGCGGTTCACGCCTGGGATCGGCATGAGGATGAGGCTGTCGTGTGGATAGACGGGACGCCCGTTCATAAGGGCGAGTTCGAACGCGCTCTGCGGGCTAACAAGTCCCGCGTCGTGGACGAGTACTACATGACATACGGCGCCGAACAGACGGCGACGTTCTGGACGACGGCCTACGGAGGGGAAACCCCTTCCGAGTCCGTCCGCAAGCTGGCGCTGGAGACCGTTGTGAAGCTCAAAGTCGAGCAGATGATTGCGCAGGAGCAGGGCATTCTGTCGGACATCGGTTATTCGGATTTCCTGCGGGAGCTGGAGTCGGAAAACCGGAGAAGACAGGAGGCTGTCGCCGAAGGACGGGTCGTGTTCGGCCCTGTTCGTTATGAGGAAACGGCTTATTTGGAGTATGTCATGGGCAACGCGGTTCGGGACGTTAAGGGCCGGCTGCTGGAGCGGGAATGGAAGCCGGATGAGCGGGAGCTGCGGCAATTCTATGAGTTGAATAAATCGGAGCTCTATGCGTCGCGCGGGTCGGTGAAGGTTAACCAACTGTCCGCAGCTTTTCTGGACTCGAATCAGGAGGCGAACGAGACGCTTAAGCGTCAGGCGCGAGAGCGAATGGACGAAGCGACGGCTCTGGCCGCTGCCGGAACCGGGTTTGCGGAAATCGCGGATAGGTTGGGCGTTGAGATCCGGCTGGAGGAGCGAACCGTCAATGAGGGCAATGTCAGAATGAATTTGCGGAGCCCCGTCGCGCAGATTGCGCAGCATCTGGCTCCGGGTGAAACCAGCGGCGTCATCGAAGAGAACGGGCGCTTCTATTTGCTCCAACGTCTGGATGAGCGGGGGGAAGGCTCCGAGTTTGCCGATTTTGCGGAGATCAAGGATCAGGTGTTGAAGGATTATGCGGATTACAGGTATGCGGAATACTTCCGGGATCGGATATCCGCCGCCGAGATCAGAATAGATGAAGCGAAATACAAAACCTCTTGGAAGTAAGAGAGTTCCTGCATCGCTTGATGTAAGCGCTTCAGCCAAGGGCCCGGTTGAAGGATTACATATATCAATGGAGAGGGATGATCGCTTGATCAGAGGATTTCGCAGAAGATTGGGGGCATTAGTGGTGGTTGCAAGCATGGTTTGCAGCCTCGTCGGTATAGCGCCGACGGAGGCGAAGGCGTCGGGAGTCGCCTATTACGTCGACAACGTCGGCGGCAATGACAGCCATGACGGTACGAGTCCAGGATCCGCATGGCAGTCTTTGGACAAAGTGAATGCCACGACGTTCAGTCCCGGAGACCGAATTTTGTTCAAGGCGGACGGGATTTGGAATGGCAGGCTGTGGCCCAAAGGCTCGGGAGCGGACGGGAGTCCGATTGTGATCGATATGTACGGCTCCGGCGGCAAGCCTCTAATCGCGGGGATCACGTCGGAACTGGAAGCCGTATATCTGAAAAACCAGCAGTATTGGGAAATCAACAACCTGGAGATTACGAATCGTTCGACGCTGCCCTTCGACCGCAATTGGCAAAACCCGCGGGGGCAGCGCAGGGGCGTCTACGTCCTGAACGAAGAGGCCGGCATTTTGAACCATATTCAACTGAAAAACCTGAACATTCACGATGTAGACGGCGCGTACACGACGCGTTCGGGAGGCATTATTTTCGATTCGGTCGGATCGGTTACGCCAAGCGCTTTTCGCGGTATTTTGATCGACGGCAACGTCCTGACCGATGTCGACGCTTACGGGATTTATATCGGGTCCAACTGCATTCTGCGCTACGGGATGAGCGATCTATGGCCGTGGGTGCCGAAGCCGTACGGGCCGTGGACGCCGTCCACCGATGTTAAGATTTCCAACAATACCGTGATCAGGGCAGCGACCGGCGGCATTGCCTGGAACGTGACCGACGGAGCCGTTGTCGAGCGCAACGCGGTTCAGCAAGCGACCTATTTGGCCACGAACGCGGCGATCTGGTGGGCTTACGCGGACAACAACCTCGTGCAGTTCAACGAGTCCTTCGAGACCGTCAACGGTGAAGAGGACGGGCATGGATTCGACGTGGATGCAGGCAACATCGGCTCTATCGTCCAGTACAATTACAGCCATAATAACGCCGGAGGCTTCATGTTGTACGTAAACGACACGTACTACACGGTCGATACGGTCGTGCGGTACAACGTCAGCCAGAACGACAAGAAGAGCATCTTCCGGTACAGCGGATCGATCAGAAATGTCACGAACCACAATAATACCGTCTATGTCGGAGCCGCATCGGGCAATCCGGTCATGAGCGACTATTTTACGAAAGCTTCGGGCGCTCCGACGAACATCCGCAACTACAACAACGCTTACTACAGCGTCGGGGACAAGGGCTGGAACCTGACCGGCCAGATGTTCGATTACAATGCGTATTTCGGCGGGAAGACGCTGGTCGCCTCCGATCCGCACAAGGTCACGGCCAATCCGAACTTCGTGAGCCCCGGAAGCGGAGGCGTCGGCATGAACGCGGTGGAAGGCTACAAGCTGCAAGCGGGCTCTCCGCTGATTGGAGCAGGGATCCCCATCGCGGATCACGGAGGCCGTGACTATTACGGCAACGCGCTGTACAACGGGGATCCCGACATCGGCGCTCACGAATACGAGGGCGTCGTGCCGCCTGCTACTAACAAAGCGGCGGTTCCGTATCCGCGAATTCCGCAATCGCCGTCTGGCAATCTGGCTCCGCGCGCTTCGGTTAGCACGACGTTCGCGTCGTTGAACGGAACAACGGCTGTTATCGCCAACATCAACGACCGTTTCTACGAGTACGCCTGGTCCAGTAATCAATCGCCGACATTCCCGAACTACATTACGCTCGACTTCGGGGCTGAAGCGGTGACGGCCGATACGTTGAGACTGAACACAAGGTTCGGTCAAGGGCAGGGCATTACGAACTTCGATCTGGAGGTATTCAACGGATCGTCGTGGGTGCCTGTGCAGACCAACATAACACTGAGCTGGAGCTCCAACACGAGCGACGACGAGATCAAGTCGGTCGGCTTCGCGGAGACGACGTTCTCCAAGCTCAGGCTGAAAGTAAACAACGGCAACCGCCAATGGGGCAATATCGCGGTGAACGAGCTGGAGCTGTTCAAGTCGCCGATCGCCGCGCCGGTCAATGCCGCGCTTGGCGCGACGGCCAGCACGACGTTCCCGACGGGCAACGCCGGCGCGATCTCCACGATCAGCGACGGTAAAACTTCCACGTCGTGGGCCAGTTCGACGTCCATTGCGTTTCCTCAGTATATCTCGCTGGATTTCGGGGGCGGCTTCGTCACGACGGGCAGGATTAGCCTGCTCACCCATTTCGGCATCGGGCAGGGCATTACGAACGTCGATGTCGAGTATTTCAACGGTTCAGCCTGGGCGAATGCGGCGTCGAACGTGCCGATCACCTGGTCGCTGAACAGCAGCACGGTCGAGGAGCGGGAGATCGCCTTCAGTCCGGTCGCCGCCGGGGCGATCCGCTTGAAGGTGAACAACGGCAATCGCCAATGGGGCAATGTCGCGCTGAACGAGCTTCGGGTCTGGTCGGATTGACGGAGCCGGGGCGGCATTAACAAGCAAGTTAACTCTTGGGAGTCGTTCTCTATGAACGCTCCCGAGAGTTTTTTTGCATTGGCGTGTCCATACCGATAGTGCCGCCACGCGTGCTTATCCTCCTCCGCCGTCTCGGGTCCGTGCCGATAGTGTCGCCAAGCGTATTACTTCCTGCTGACATGGATGGAGAGGGTCGTGGTGTGCTCCCCTGTTGTTAATTTGTGTGATATATAATTACATAAATATTACACTAAATTAAATCAACCCCGCTCAAAAGTCTCGCCACAAACAACTTTTATTGCATAACGATAACTGTTAACCCTTCTTTCTCGTCGTGAAACCCTAAACATATTCCCTATAATGTTATTTATATTGACATGCAATTCGCGTGGTGATAGCTTATAGGCAAGAGGTTTAACTAAATAATAAAACGATTAATTAGTTGATTAAAACGGCTGTCGAGTCGCTACGCACCGCATCGCATCGATGTCTCGAAAACAAAACAAGCAAAGTGGTGAGTTCTCAATGACCTACATTAGCGTAAATCGGGTTTCCAAGAAGTTTCGGCGCCGGGGGCAGGTGACGGAAGCGCTGCGGGACATCGCGATCCATCTGGAGGAAGGGACGTTCGTCAGCCTGATCGGACCGAGCGGCTGCGGCAAGTCGACGCTGCTGCGGATCATCGGCGGATTGGAGACGGCCGACGAAGGGGAAGTGCTCGTGGAGGGGCTCGCCCCTCTCGAAGCGCAATCGCATAAACGGTTCGGATTCGTGCCGCAAGCCCCCGCTTTGTTCCCGTGGCGAACGATTCTGGAAAATATGAGACTTCCCTTCGAAGTGAATCGCAAGGGAGGCCGACAGACGCCGGAACAGACGGAGGAAGCGAAGGAACTGCTCCACTCGGTGGGCTTGGGCGACTTCCTGAACGCTTATCCGAAGGAGCTGTCCGGAGGAATGCAGCAGCGAGTCGGCATCGTGCGCGCTTTCGCCTCGGGAGCGCCGATCCTCCTGATGGATGAGCCGTTCTCGGCGCTCGACGAAATCACCCGCGAGAGAATCCGCTATCAGTTGATGGAAATATGGGATTCGCACAAGAAGACGGTCGTTTTCGTGACGCACAGCATCAGAGAGGCGGTGTTTCTATCGGACAAAGTGGTGGTCATGTCAAGCAGGCCGGGCAGGGTGACCGAGATCGTCGATATCGATCTTCCGAGACCTCGCCGCCATGAGCTGGAAGAGACGGAGGAGTACTTGCGGTACGTGCACCACATCAAAGGGTTATTACGCGAAAGGTGGGAGCATTGAAATGACAACACAGCAAAACGCAATCGACAACGTAGCGGCTTCATCCCGAATCCGGGAGCCGGGAATCGGATGGAACAAGGCGCTTGGCGCGGCAAGGCGGCTTGGCGGTTACGGGTATCCCGCATTGGCTTTCGTGCTGTTGTTCGGCGGCTGGGAGCTGGCCGTGCGGATATTCCGCATCAATCCGCTGACGCTTCCTGCGCCATCGGGCATTCTGAACGCGCTGTTCTCCGATTTCTCGTTTTATCTGGATCATGCCGGAGTCACGCTGTACGAGGCGATCGTCGGCTTCGTCATCGGCTCGGCGCTGGCCTTGATCGGCGGAGTGCTCATGGCGCATTCCCCGGCATTGGAGCGGATGCTGCTGCCGATCGCGGTTCTGGCCAACGTCACCCCGATCGTCGCCATCGCGCCGCTTCTGATCATCTGGTTCGGCTTCGGCTCGTTTCCGAAAATGCTCATCGCGGCCATCATCACCTTTTTCCCGATGCTCGTGAACTCGATTACGGGCTTCCGCTCGATCGACCAGAACAACTACGAATATTTGCGCTCCCTGCATGCCAGCAAAGCGGAAATCTTCTTTAAACTCCGTCTTCCCAACAGCTTGCCTTACTTGTTCTCCGCCTCGAAAACGTGCATCACCCTGAGCGTCATCGGAGCGGTCGTCGCCGAATGGAGCGGCGCGGACAAGGGGCTGGGCAATCTGGTCATGGTGTTCAGCAACTACATGCAGATCGAGAAGATGTTCGCGGCAATCGCCATGCTGGCGGCCATGGGCATCGTGCTGACGGCGGTCATCCGCATCGTGGAGCAGCGCGCGCTGTACTGGCACAGCTCAACTCAGACTCGCGAGGGATAAGGAGCGTCTGAAACGAATCCAAGGCAATTCGGCAAGATCCCATAACAGAGACGAGATAGGAGAATGAGACCATGCTGACGAGAAAAAAAGGAATGGCGGCTATGTCGATGTTGACGGTGATTGCGATGGCGCTTGCGGGGTGCGGAGGGGGAGAGGCCAAGCCGGCGAACAGTCCGGCCCCGTCGTCCGCGGCTCCGTCGTCGTCCGAGCCGGCTAGCCCGTCGGCCGCCGAGTCCGGCGGAGCTTCGGACGGGATCGATTGGGAGGCGCGCAAAGCGGCGAATCAGGCCGCGGGGGAGATTCTGTATTCGACCGGGTACTACTTCGCGGCTTCTTCCCCCGACGTTCAGGCGGTCATGGCCGACGAGCTCGGCTACTTCGAGCAATTGGGGCTTAGCGTCCGCGTGCAGCCCGGGCTCGATTCGCAAGGGATGAAGTTTCTGGCCGCCGGTCAAGCGCAGATTTCCAGCGCCGGCAATCCGAGCCTGGTCATCACCTCCGTGGACAGTGGCGCGGAGATCAAAGGGGTTGCGACCTTCGGCTCCGTCGGCGTGAACGCTTTGATGGTATTGGAGGATTCGGACATCCACACTCCGAAGGATCTCGTCGGCAAGACGCTTGGCTACAAGGGCGCGATTCCGTCCTGGGTTACAACGATGCTGGCCGCGGAGGACGTCACCCGCGATCAATTCAAGGCGGTGTCGGTCGGCTACGATCCGCGCATTCTGGACGGTAAGAAGCTGGACGCCCTGACCGTCTATAAGACGAACGAACCTTATATTATGGAGAAGGCGGGCATCAAGACGCGCCTGATCGATCCGGGCGATTTCGGTGCGGAAACCTCGTTCGGCGTCGTCGCCGTGAACGCGCAGTTCGCCGCCGAGCATCCGACCGCAATCGAAGATTTCCTGCGGGCGCTGTCCAAGGCGCATCAGTACGCGCTGGAGCATCCGGAGGAGACGTTGAAGGTGCTGGAAGCCCGCTCGACGTCGGGCTACGACCTGGAATCGGAGACGAATCGCTGGGCGGTGGAGCGCGAGCTCGTACAGGACAATCTGCATGAGGGACACGGCGTCGCCTGGCAGTCGGACGAACAATGGCAGCGGGAAATGGATATGCTGGTGAACGCGGAAGTGATCAAGGGACCGATTCCGCTAGACAAAGTCATGGACAATTCGTACATCGAAGCGATCTACGAGGGAACGGAACTGATCTGGCCTGAATGACGAGAACGGACTTAACACTAACGAAGATGGAGTGATGAAGCAATGAGTGGCACCGTGGATTACAACAACATCGATTTTGGCGTATTTCTTCCGATTACGAACGGAGGCTGGATCATTTCGGATACGACTCCGAAAATATACGGCAGCTACGAGCAGAACCGCAGCGCCGCCATTCTGGCGGAAGAGCTGGGGCTGGACTTCATCATGTCGATGGCGAAGTGGAGAGGCTACGGCGGCCGCACGAACCACTGGGGCACCTCGCTGGAATCGATGACGATGATGGCGGGCTTGGCGGAGGCGACGAAAAAAGTGAAGGTATACGCTACCGTCCATACGCTGCTGTACCACCCGGCAGTCGCAGCGAAAATGTTCGCGACGCTGGATCAGATCAGCAACGGACGCGTCGGCATGAACGTCGTATCGGGCTCTTACTCGAAGGAATTTTCCCAGATGGGCATGTGGCCGGAGAATCTCGATCACGGCGCGCGCTACGATCTGGCCAAAGAGTGGATGCAGGTCGTCAAGAAGCTGTGGTCGGAGGATCGCGTTAACCACGAGGGGCAGTATTTTCAATTGAAGGATTGCATGTCCGATCCGAAGCCGGTGCAAAATCCGCGTCCGTCGATCATCTGCGCCGGCGCGTCCGACAAAGGGTTGAGCTTCACGATCGATGAAGGAGACGCCTGCTTCGTCGGCGGCAAGGACGTGCAGGAGATCGCCAAGGTCAGCGCCAGGGCGAAGGAAATCGCTCGCGATCGCAACAAGACGATCAAGACGTACGCCATGTTCGGCATCTATCCGGGGGAAACCGAGGAGGAGGCGAACGCCAAAATCCAGCTGTATCAGGAAGGGGCGGACCGTGAGGCGATTATGGGCTTGATGGAGAGCTACGGGCTGGCGGTCGACGGCAAGGAATCGTCCATCTCGGCGAGAGCCAGAACGGCGCTGATGTCGCAGCCGATCTCCGGCACGGCGGAGACGATTACGGCCCGAATCCGGGAGATCATCGAAACCGCGAATCTCGACGGCATGATGCTGACGTTTCCGGATTACGACGCCGACATGCGCTTCTTCGGCGAACGCGTGCTGCCGAGGTTGCGGGGATAAGAGGGAAGCACGAACGAACGCCGAAGCTTACTGGAATGGACGTTGGAAGGAACACCGGAAGAACGTTGGAAAGAACGACAACAGGCGGCTAAGGAGGCGCGATAGATGCGTACGGTACCGAATGAGGGAATCGCCTTGGTGCTGGTGGACGTGCAGAACGACTTCTGCGCCGCCGACGGCAAATCGGCGGAATGGGGGGCCGACCTGTCCGGGGTCGACCCCGCTGTCGACCGGATCGAGGACTTGATAGCCTCCGCAAGAACGGCGGGAATTCCGATTATTTTCGTCGCGCTGATCACGGAGCCGGGAACTGATTCTCCGGCCATGAAGGAGTGGTACGCCAGACAGGGGCAGGATCCCGAAGGCGTGGCGATCTGCCGGAAATCGACCCCGGGGGCCGGGTATTACCGGATCTCCCCCTTGCCGGGGGACATCGAGGTGGCGAAACAGCGGTACAGCGGCTTTGTCGGAACGAATCTGGAGCTGGCGCTCAAGAGCAACGGCATCCGCAAGCTGCTCGTCGCGGGAGTTACGACGGAATGCTGCGTGGAATCTACCGTCAGGGACGCTTTTATGCGGGACTACGAGTGCTTCGTCGCGTCCGACGCCTGCGCGGCCTACGAGGCCGACGTCCACGAAGCTTCTTTGAAAGGAATGGCGCTTAACTTCGCCACGATCGTTACGACACAACAGGTTGTCCGAAGCTGGGCGCCTTTAATGGAGGTCAGGCCATGATTTCGACTCATCCCGGCGGCAAGGCGACGGAAGCGGAAATCCGGGACGTCGCCGACCGGATCCGCGCCGCGATCGACAGGCAGGAACTGATCGATCTGATTCTGGAATTGGGCAATATTCGCTCTCTGGCGGGTTACGAGAAAGAGGCCGGGGACTTCGTATACGATTGGATGAAGCGGGAAGCCTTCTCCCCGAAGAAGGTCGGCATGGTTCCGGACCGGTTTAACGTCATCGGCGAATACGGCGGGCAGAACCCGACGCAGGGTAAGAATCTGCTCATCACGAGCCATCTGGATACCGAATCGCCTCAATATAACGATCTCGACAAGCTGAAGTACCGTCCGGGATCGGTCGACAAGTCGGAATGGCTTCAGGCGAGCCTGAAGGACGGCGTTTTCTCCGGCAGGCCGGTGGAGAACGACAGAGGGCCGATGGCCTGCTTCCTGATCGGGGCCAAGGCGCTGAAGAAAACCGGCCTGCCGATGGCCGGCTCGCTCTACTTGACGGCCTGCCCGGCGGAGATCGGCCCGGAGCACGTGGAGGAATTCCAAGGCCCGCAGTTTCTGGGCAAGGAGATCGGCGCGCAGTTCATGATGACGCACGGAGGAGTGGCGCCGGACTTCGCTATTGCGGCCGAAGGAACGGATTTCGGAATTTCCTGGGTGTCGTGCGGACATGCGAACTTCCGCATCAATATCTATGGAGAGGATGTTTTCACGCCGTTGCTGGAGCATCCGGAGGAGTTGCGCAAGCACCCGAGCGCGCTCGTGAAGGTGGCGCCGCTCATCGAAGCGCTGCAGAAGTGGTGCGTCGAGTTCGAGAAGAACAACATCTACCATTCTCCCGGCGGGACGGCGGTGCCGAAAACCCAGATCGGAGCGATTCGCGGCGGAGACCCGCATCTGATGGGCGGGGGGAGCGAGGTGTGCTCGGTGTACTTGGGAGCGACGCTGACTCCCGTCCAATCGATTGCCGACGTGCAGCGTTCGTTGGAGGCGCTGATGGCGAAGGAGGGCTTCGAGGGCAAGGTGGAGCCGGTCGTTTACCGTCAAGGCTTCGAGGCGGACGCCGAGCGCGTCGGGGGTCTGAAGCGGGCGATCAGCCGCTCCAGCGAGTCGGCGGGCAAAGGCGAGACGCTGCAGGGCCACTACATTTATTCGAGCATGTGGCGCGATCATAACGTGTTCAATATGTATCGCATCCCGGCGGTCACCTACGGGCCGAGAAGATTCGCTCCGACGGTGGACGACATGGTGGACGCGGCGGTCATCTACGCGACGACGGCTTGGCTGATCTGCAACGATCTGGAGGGATAAGCTTTCATTTTGCCCGGGGAGGGACTAAAATTGGATTCAATAGCCTGGAGAAACGCGATGGGCAAATTCGCGACGGGAATTACGGTCGTGACGACGACGGACGCGGACGGCAAGCCGCAAGGGATGACGGTTAACGCGTTTACCTCGCTGTCGCTCGAGCCGCCGATGCTGCTCGTCTGTCTCGACAACAAGAGCTCGACGCTGACGCATATTTTGGAATCGAGGAAGTTTTGCGTTCATTTTCTGTCGGAGGAGCAGGAGGCGGTCTCCCGGGCTTTCGCCCGCAAGGGAGAAGCCGATAAGTTCGAGGGTTTCCCTTACTTCGCCGGAGAGACGGGCGTGCCTGTGCTGGAAGGCTGTCTGGCATACGTCGAATGCGGCTTGCGCAAAGCGGTGGAAGGCGGCGACCACCAGATTCTGCTCGGGGACGGGCTGAAGCTCGTCGTTCCGTCGTCGGATGCCGGACCGCTTCTCTTCTTCGGGGGGAAGTACGGCCGGTTGGCAGGAGAGGCGGAGGCTTCATGAAGATTACCGCGATCGTAGGCAATCCGAGAAGCCGCTCGAAGTCGTTCGGCGTCGCCGAAGAGATCGTTCGCCAACTGGTCGCCCGGCTGGGCGGAGAAGCCGACGTGGAGATCGTCGATCTGGCGGATTACGCCCCCGCGCTTCTGGAATGGGGCAATGCGGGAGTGGCGAAGGTCGTACAGCGCGTATGCGAGTCGGACATTGCGGTATTCGTCAGTCCCACCTTCAAGGCTACCTTCACGGGGCTGCTGAAGCTGTTCGTCGATCAGCTTCCGATGGAGGCGCTGTCCGGCGTGGCGGCGATTCCCGTCATGGTTGGGGCGGCCCCGCAGCACAGTCTGGCCGTCGAAGCGTACCTGCGGCCGCTGCTGGTCGAGGTCGGCGCCGTCTGCCCGACGCGCGGGCTGTACGTAATAGACTCCCAGATCGACCGGCTGCCGGAGACGGTAAGCGGCTGGTACGAGACGTCGTCGGCGGCGCTGCGCGGCGTCGTATTCGGCAAGGGGGCATGAGAGGAGACGAAGCGAATTGGCGATCCAAACGTTGGATGAAGCGAAGTCGACGGTGCAGACGCGAATATTGAACGCGGCGGAGGATATTTTCGCGCGGATCGGGTTCGCGGGGTGCCGGATGAACGATATCGCGGCGAAGGCCGGAGTTAATCAGGCGCTCATCCACTATTACTTCGAATCCAAAGAGAAGCTGTACATGGACGTCGTAACTCGTCTATTCGAGCAGTGGGAGCTCCACGTCAACGAGATTCTTCTGGAGGACGAGGAGCCTCAGGCGCTGCTGCGCAAATATATCCGGGAGCACTTCGAGCTGAAGTGCAAGCTCCCCAATCTGCATATGCTTTACCATCGCGAGTCGCTGGAGGGCGGAGATCTGTTCCAGAAGTACGCCTCGGCCAAGTGGACCGGGGATACCGAAGAGAAGATGCGGATTATAGCCGAATGGAAGCAAGGCGGGCTCATCCAGGGACAGATTCACGAGCGCGTGCTGCTGCAGCTGATCTGGGGAATGATGAACCAGTTCTACTATCGCAGCGAAGATAACTTGCGGGAAGAGATGCAACTGCAAGGCTCCTATGAAGAAATGAAAGAGCTGCTCGCCGACCAGATTATCCGGACGACGTTGTACGGGGTGCTCCCGCGGGACGAAGGGCAGGGCAAGGCGGAAGGCGGTGCGGCCGTCTCCCGAAGCGCATGCGTGCTGCTGCCGAAGGAAGTGCGGGCTTACGATACCGCGGACGTCGAGGAGCTGCTGAACGCGCTGCGTCTTCTGCACGGGATGGAGCTCCGCGTCGTCGATAGCGCGGGAGAGCTGTTCCAAGCGATGGGCGAGGAAGATCCCTGCCTCGTCGTTGTACTGGCGGCGACGGCTTTCGGAGAAGTGCCCGCGCCGGTGCACGAGCTGTTGGCCCATTCGGAAGCGGAGCCGGGGGCGATCGCCGATCGCTTCGTCGCCGTATGGACGGCGGCCCGGGAGAGACAAGCCGGTGACCAACTGCAGCGGACGCTGGAAGAGGCGTTTAATCGTCTCGGCGCATTCGCGGTGTCCCGCGTATCCGGCCAGAGCGGCCGGGAGTACGCGGAGCGCTGCGCAAAACTTGCAAGAAACTAGGTGGTCGAGGTGAATTCGGATACGGCGAAAGGCTCAGCATCCAGGCTGAATTGGCTCATGTCGGCGCTTCTCGTCAGTATTTTCCTGACGCAGGTGGATCAGACGATCGTCTCCACCGCGCTGCCGACCATCGTGTCCGAATTGAACGGCCTGGAGCATATGTCCTGGGTGTTTACGATTTACATGCTGTGCTCGACGGTCGTCATGCCGATCGCGGGCAAGCTGTCGGATATTTTCGGGAGAAAAGGCTTCTATATGTTCGGTCTGGCGGTGTTTCTGCTGGGATCGGCGCTGTGCGGATTGGCCGGAAGCATGACCGAGCTGATCGTCTACCGGGGCATTCAGGGGCTGGGAGCGGGCTTCGTGATTCCGATCACGTTCACGCTTGTGTTTACGATCATGCCGAAGGAGAAGGCGGGCAAGTACCAAACGTTCTATATGAGCGTGTTCGCCCTGTCCTCCATCGTCGGCCCTTCGCTCGGGGCGGTCATTACGCAGAACCTGGATTGGCGCTGGAACTTCTACATTAATCTGCCGATCGGACTGTACGTGTTTATCGTCTTGAACCGGACATTGAAGGAAAAGTCGGCTTCGAAGGCTCGCCCGTCGGTCGACGCGAAGGGGGCCGCGCTGCTGGCGATCACGACGCTGTCGATCCTGCTGGCGCTGAAGATGGGCGGGGAGCAGGACGCGTGGCTGTCCGCGCCGGTCATCGGGCTGCTGCTTGTCGGCGCGGCGGGACTCGCCCTGTTCGTGGCGGTCGAGAGACGCGTGCGCGAACCGATTTTGCCGCTGCAGCTGTTTCGCGTCCGGTCGATATCCGGCACGTTGGCGGCGACGTTCCTGCAGGGCGTCATTCTGTACGGAGCGCTGCTGTTTATTCCGCTGTTCGTGCAGGGCAGCATGGGCGGCGACGTAGGGGATGCGGGCAACACGCTCACTCCGATGATGTTCTCGATGATGCTCGGGGCGACGATGAGCAATTTCCTAATGAAAAGGTGGACTTACCGCGCGGGGATGATCGCTTCGATGTCGCTGGCGGGCGCCGGCATGCTCGGAATGGCGTACATGCCGCTTGACGCGCAAATGTGGAAGATCGCCCTGGTTATGCTTGTCGTCGGGATCGGAATCGGCATTCTGATGCCGCTGGCCCAGATGGCGGTTACCTACGGTGCGGAAGATCGCTTCAAGGGCGTGGCGACGTCGACGGTCGGCTTCAGCCGTTCGGTCGGCGGCGTGTTCGGCTCGGCGGTGCTGGCCGCGATCGTGAACGGCAGCCTGTCGACGGCCGTTCGGCGCCATGCGGCCGAGCTCGGGACGGCCTCGCCGGATCTGGCGAATCCGCAGCAGCTGCTGGCCGCCGATTCCTCGCTGCCCGAACCGACCGCGGCGCTGCTGCGGCAAGCGCTCGGCGAGTCGGTGCAGCTCGGCTTCTGGTTCCTGGCGCTGGCCGCCGTCCTCGGCATCGTCGCGGCAGCCTGCTCGGGCGGCGCTCGCTTCCGCATCGACTCCGAAGCCGATCTGCGTTCCGCCGCCAAGGTCTAAGTCCGTCAACGAAACCGGCTAATCCCTTGCAGGTACCCGCGATCCGCAGCGCTTCATCTCTTTGTGCCTTGGAAGATTTGCCTAAAAAGGCGCCGAAACCCTGTAAATCCTTCCCGTTACTGCCGATAAAAATAAAAAACAGTAAACGAGGAGAGCCATGCGAATCGATACGGGGTTATCCAACATTAAATTGTCGCTATTTAACGGAACTACCAATCCTCAGGAGCTGAAGGCGATTGCCGAAACGCTTTCCGATTTCCAACGTCCCGACAAGGTCGAACTGGGCTCGATTCCGGCGCGGGAGCTACCGGAGGGCGAAATGAAGCATCGAGTCGTGCGGAAGATCTTCGGCGGCGAGGTCGACGCGGCACTGGACCGCGTATTGGGCGGCAAAGCTCCGGAAGTCGCCGACGCCGCATACCGGATCATCGGCTCGAATCTGTTCGCCGATTCCATCGATCTGAGCGAGGAGGAGAGAGCGGAGCTTCTGGAGTCGGGACTGGCCCAAGCCGGATACTTGGCGGACAACTACATGTCGAAAGAGGAAGGACAATCGTTTCTGGAGACGATTCGCTTGCTCGCGGCGCTGGCGAAGAACGGCAAGGCCGATATCGCGGAGGGCCGCATCGTCTATGACGAGCTGCCGCAGCGGCCCGTGGGAGCGCCGGAAGATTACGTCAATGCGAGCGAGCTGATGAAGCGGTTCGATCCGGGCGGGTATGCCGCGATGAAGGAGGCGATCGCCGGCGGCAGCATGGAAGGGGGGCTTTCCAAGCTGCTGCGGTTCGTCAGAAACTCGCAGCCGCAGCTCCGGGAATGGACGGAAACGGTCGTGAAGGAGCAGAAGCGGAAGATGGACGAGTTTCGCAACGCGGTCGTCGACAATCGCTTCGAGGGTGCGGATACGGCTTCCGGCCTTCCGGCGTTTCTTGCTGACATGGAGGAGCGATTCGGTTCTTCCGTCAACTCCGAGCTTCTGCGGCGGAACCTGCAAGCCTTCGCCGGCCTGCTGTCCTGATCCCTTGAAAATCGGCTAAGTCAGGCCGCTTTGCGCGGCTTGGCTTAGCCGTTTTCTTGCTTGCGCCCCCGTCTAGGAGTCGCGGGGACCTCTTCTACCCTTTGACGGCGCCGGCGGTCAAGCCGGAAACCATGTATTTCTGGAAAAAGAGGAACAGCAGCGAGATCGGCACGATCGACGTGACGCACACGGTCATGATGCTGGCCCAGTCGTACGACAGCTCCCCGATATAGCGGATGGAGATGCCGGCGTTCAGCGTGCGCAGCTCGTCCTTGTTGATCAGCGTGAGCGAGTACAGGAAGTCGTCCCACGACAGAATGAACGAATAGATGCCGATGGAGAAAATGCCCGGCTTGGTCAGCGGCATGACAATCCGGAACAGGATGCCGAAGCGGCTGGCCCCGTCGATCTTCGCGGACTCTTCGAGCGCGACCGGAATGTTGTCGAAGAACACTTTGATCATCCAGATCGAGAACGGCAGGCTGGCCGTCGTCAAGGCGATGACGAGTCCCGTTCTCGTATTCAGCAGGCCGTAGCCGTTGTAGATCGTGTAGAGCGCGATCAGCAGCGACACGACGGGCAGCATCTGGGTCGAGAGAATCGAGAACAACGCCAGCGATTTAAAGCGGAACTCGAACCGGGAGAAACCGTAGCCCGCGAACATCGCGGCGATCAGCGTAATGGCCGTCGAGCCGAAGCCGACGAGAAGGCTGTTGCGGTAGTAAGTCGTGAACACGTTGTCCGCGAACAGCTTCTTATAGTGCGAGAGCACCGGCTCGGACGGAAACCAATCCGGCGGAATGCGGAACAGAGCCGAGTTGCCCTTGAACGAAGTGAGCAGCATCCAGTAGAGCGGGAATACGAGAAACAGCAGGAACGCGGCGGCGCCCAGCAAGGGCAGCGCGGCTCCGAAAATTCGTCGTTGTCTCAATGCGCCGAGCCTCCTTTGCCTTCCCCGATGGCGAACAGCCTGTTATATCCCCAGGAAAACAGCAGCATGATGATCAGCCACAGCGCGCCGATCGCCGCCCCTTTGCCCAGGTCCAGATCGATGAAAGCCGTCTTGTAGCTGAAAATGGCGAGCGTCGTCGTCGCGTCGACCGGTCCGCCGCTCGTCATGATCCAGAACAGCGGGAACATCTTGAAGTTCTCGATGCAGGCGATCAGCGTGACGGTCTTGATCGTGTTCTTCAGCATCGGCAGCGTGATATAGAGAAATTGCTGGCGCTTGGAGGCTCCGTCGATCGTCGCGGCCTCGTACATGTCGCCGGGAATGCCCTGCATGCCGGCCAGCAGCATCGTCACCATGAACGGAAGCTGCTTCCACAGCGCGGCGAGCATGACCGCCCACAGCGCCAGCTGCATGTCGGACAACCATTGGAGGGGCTGGTCGATCAGGCGAAGCGTCTGCAAAATATAGTTCAGAACGCCGTATTGCGGCTGGAACAGCCACATCCACAGCAGCGCCCCGATGATGGTCGGGACGACCCAAGGAATCAGAATAACGGTCCGGAGCGCTCTCCGGAACGGAATTTTCCCATTCAGAATAAGCGCCAGAGCCATGCCGAGAACGAACTGGATGGCGACTACAGAGAATACGTAGCGGAACGTCACTCCGATGGAATGGACGAAGTCGCCGTCGGCGAACAGCTGCTTATAGTTGTCGAACGAATTCCAGACTTGACTCTTCATGCTCAGCAGAGACACCTGGAAGAAGCTCATATAGAGCGACTTGACGATCGGGATGCCGATCGTGGACAGCAGCAAAATAAAGGCGGGACAGATGATGACGGCCAGGAAAATCGCATCCTTGGCCTTCTCGCTCAGGCGGACGCCTCTTCGCTCCAATTGAACGGGTTTATGCACGGAATTCACTTCCTTGTGACGGTTTGATTGCCGGACGAGGGCATGACGAAACAAGCATGGGGCTGCGTCGCAAGCGAAGCAGGTCCGCCGAAGGCGGGCTTCGGTGCTTATCGGGCAGCCCCATACGGGTGCAAGGGATGGTCCGGCGCAAGCCGGATTACTTCATGATTTGCTTCAGCTTGGCGTCGAGCTCGGCCGCGACCTTCTCCGGGCTCTCGTTGGCGACGGCCACCTTCTGCACCGCCTCGGCGATTTCCAGGTAAGCTTGCTCGAGTCCGGGATTGTTGGCCGGAAGCGGCTTGATCTTCGTCATCTGATCGACAAGCGTCTTATCGAAGTCGGTGGAGTTGAACTCCGGCAAAATGCTGATCGACTTGCGCGCGCTCATGACATCGCTGTTCTGGTGGTACAGCGAGATCATCTCTTCGTCGGTCAGGAACTTGATGAACTCCGCGGCCATTTCCGGATGCTTCGAATCCTTGCTGATGACCAGGCCGTGCGCTTCGCCGATGGAGACGTTGTCGCCCGTCTTGTTGACCGGAATCATCGCCGCGCCCCATTTCTCGTCGAACGCTTCACCTTGTCCGCTCAGGTTCTGGAACACTTTCCGTCCGTAATACCCGTCCGAATACATGCCGAGCCGTCCGATGCTGAACAGGTTGCGCAGATCCTTCAGCTTGGCTCCTTGCGGAGACAGGTTGTTTTTCACCAGCGTCTGGTAATACGTCAGCGTCTCGATTACTTCCGGCGTATTCACGTTGACTTGGCCTTCTTCTCCGAAGAGGGAGCCGTTAAAGCTGTAGAGGTTGCGCAGAGCGATCATGCCGTTGATCGGCAGCTTCTCCGTCGCTTCTCCGAGCCCGTAGATTTGCTCTCCGCTGTCCGTCTTGAGCTTAGAGAGCTCCTCCGCGAATTGCAGCATTTCATCGTACGTTTCCGGAGCGCGGTCGGGCAGTCCCGCCTTCTGGAACAACTCTTTGTTCCAATAAAGGATGTAAGGGGACGGCGCCCAAGGAACGCCCATCAGCTTGCCGTTATAGCTGTAATCTTCCTTATAGCTCGGGAACAGATCGTCGATGAAATCCTTGCCGACCAGATCGTCCAGAGGAATGATGATGTCCGAAGCCGCGTAAGTCGGGAACGTAGCCGTAAAAGTCTGCATGATGTCCGGCGTGTTGCCCGAGGATGCCATGACGAACGTCTGCTGCTTGATGTCTCCGAACGGAATGCCGATGTATTCGATCTTGACGTTCGGATGAAGCTCCGTGAACTTCTGCGCCATTTGCTCCAGGGCGCCTTTGGTCGCTTCTTCGCTGATGCTCCAGGAAGCGAATTGCAGCGTGATCGGTTCCCCGACATCCGGCGCGTTCGATGCGTCCGAAGACGAAGACGCGGCAGGAGACGAGGAGGACGGAACGGCAGGGGTATTTTCTTTGTCCGAGCTGCACGCCGCGAGCGTTCCGAGTGCCATGACCGCGGCCAGGGCCAGCGTCGTTTTTCTAACCATTTCTGTGTGACCTCCAATTCGATATCTGAATAGTTGGGCTTGCTGGATTTATCATAGAACGGCCGGGAACCGCGGTAAATCGCGCATTCCTGACGTTCGTCGTCCGAATCGGCACAATCGGGCGTATCGACTTTATGACATCGATGCTCAGTTCCTGATATCGGGCCCGGAATGGAGGGGATTGGGAGTTCCCAATCCCGATTCGGCTGTGCCATAATCGAAGGTGCGCTTAAGCGACGAAACTACGAGGAAACGAGGAAGCAAGATGACCGCCAAGCGCTGGATTCCGCGCAAACCGAACAGACAGTTCGTCCTGTACTTTCTTTCCTTTTTTCTGGTGATATTGCTGCCCGTTATTTTACTTAGCCTCTCTTCCTATAAACTGATGTATTCTACCATTCTGGACGAGATTCGCCAAGGCACGTCCAACGCGATGAAGCAGACGGGCCTGTCCGCCGACCGCTTGCTGCTGGACGTGACGACGCTGTCGGTGCAGCTCGGCCTGGACGGCAAAATCTATACGTCCTCCACGAACGTGGAAGACGCGTATTTGGTCAACGAAATCCGGGATCGGATCTCCACGCTTGCCGCCGAGAACGGATACGTGCAGGCGGTGCAAATTTATTTTCGCAAAAACAATCTCATCCTGTCCTCGGACGCTCCGAACCGGCATTACGCGAACCAGGTCAACGACGGCTGGATTCGCGATTTCTCGGTCAGCGGCAAGGAGCAGTTGTGGCTTCCGACCCGTTCGTTCGTCGATCAGGACGGCAACACGCAGCGGATTATGACGCTCGTCCGCAAATTCCCGGTCGCCTTTCCGAGCAATACGGGATACGTGGCGATTCATATTTTCGAGGACCGGTTTTACGAGCTGTTGAAAATGGCGGGGGCCGATCGCGACAACCGTCTTTATCTGGCCGACCCTTCGGGAGCCGTTCTGTCGGCGTATCCCCGGCTTGCGGGGGAGGAAGACGAGAGGATGGCGGAGCAGGCGGCCTCGCTGATCGCGGGAGAAGAGAGAGGAAATCGGGTCGGGAAATTCGGCGGGCAGGAGGCTCTGATCTCCATCGGAGATCAGCTGCGCAACGGATGGACGATCGTCTCGGTCGATTCGCTCGACTACTTGGAGGAAAGGCTGGGTTATATCCGCAGGGTTATCATGTTGACGGGCTTCGTGCTCGTGGCGCTCGGATCGGTCATCTCCTTCTTCCTGTCGCGGACGATGTACAATCCGATCAAACGGCTGTTCGAGAAAGCCGAGCGCGTCCAGAAGGAGTTCGCCCTCCCCGCCTCGTCGGACAAGCCGGGCTCGCTCGTCGACGTCTCGGGCATGGTGGATCAGCTCATCCATCGGCACAAGGAGCTGGAAGCCGCTTACGAGATCGGTCATTCCGCGATGGTCGACCGCTTCCTCTATCAATTGTTCTACAATCGCGCGAGCGGCGATCTCGAGCAGAGAGTGGACGACATGAGGCTGCCGATCACGCCGCAGGGCTTCGTCGTGATGATCGTCGAGCTCGACGGATACGCGGCGCTCAGGGAGCGTTACAGCGCGAGCGATATGAACCTGCTTCGCTATGCGACGCATAACATCGTGCAGGAAATCGTCTCGGGGCGCTATGTATGCCTGGGTACGGAGATCGCCGACAACCAGATCGCGGTGCTCGCCAATATCGAGTCGGCGGCGGAATTCGACCGTGTCCGACTGGCGGAGATGGCAGGGGAGATCATTCAGGCCGTCCGCTCGTATTTGAACTTGTCGGCGACGATCGGGTTCGGACAGCCCGTCGACGCGCTGGCGGACGCGCACATGTCGTTCCAGCAGGCGTCGGACGTCATTCGCCGGAAGCTGCTGACGGACGACCGCAAGGCGTTGTTCCACGAGAGCGAGGAGCATGCGCAGGCGTTCCAATACTTCTATCCCGTCCAGTTGGAGAAGGCTCTTATGAACAATATCCGGGCCGGCAACGAACAGCAGACGAGGGCTTGCCTGGAGCAGTTGAAGGCGGAGCTCAAGGGCAAGCCCGGCTTGTCGCACGAGAACGTCTACCGGGTCTATCACCGTCTGATCGACGAGGCGATCGATCTGGCCGTAGACGCGGGCCTGGCTTGGGAGAACGTATTCGGAGAAGGCAACGTCTACCGGGAGCTGGCCAAGCATGAGACGATCGAGAGCATTCATCTCTGGCTGGAAGAGGTGTTCCTGAACGTCATCGTCCAGCTGAGGGACCACCTTCGCAGCCCTTCGAAGGCAGACGCCGCCGTCGCGTATATCGCGGAGCATTACCGCGAGGACATCTCCGTGGAGCAGATCGCCGACGCCGTGCAGCTTAATCCGGCTTATCTCAGCCGTCTCTTCAAGCAGTCCACGGGCAAGACGGTGCTCGAGCATCTGACGCTCGTCCGCCTTGCCCGCAGCAAGACGCTGCTGCGCGAGACGTCGCTGAACCTGAGCGAGATCGCTCAGCAGATCGGCTATAACAACGCGAACAGCTTTATCCGTTTTTTTCGCAAATACGAGGGCGTGACGCCGGGCGAATTCCGCAAGCTGCAAGGCCAGGCCTCCAAGCCGGAGGAGGAGCAGGGCTAGGGCGTGTATGCAAACCCGCTCAGAGGCATCTATCACCGCCTTTTCGCCCCCTGCTGCGTCACTTTTGCTTGACGTACCCCCGGTACGCCTTCACAAAAGTTCCTTGCATGGAACGAAAATTCGGCAACATC
>NZ_JBEPYQ010000091.1:0-14199 GCF_041641335.1 Cohnella sp.
GCAGCGGATACGGACTTCGCAACGTGCAGGAGCGAATCAAGCTGGAATACGGCGGCGACTGCGGGCTGGAGGTTCGCAGCGAGCGCGGGCAAGGCACGACCGTCACGGTGCGCATACGCAAGGAGCCCTCCCTGAAGTAATTACTTCGGGGAAGGCTCCTTCATCGTTTCGCGCATTTTGCGGAAGAGCGCGGTAAGCGGGGCGGTAATGCTCAAGGACAGCCGCCGGGCGAGCAGAACGAAGAGCAGCGCCATCGCCACGTTGACGGCGATGAGAATGGCTCCGAGCTTGCCTAGCTCTCCCCTCATCTGATCGTTGGGAATGACGATGGCGATCCGGTCGGCGGAATGCTCCAAGGCGTACATCAGCAGAATGCCGCCGCCGATCTCCGCCTCCAGCCGTTCGCCGGAGAAGCGGACAGCCGCGGCAGCAGTCTCCTCCGATACTTCCGCATTCAGACCGTTCTCGTCCAGCCATTGCCCGTCTGCGGCGGCGACATACGCCCTGTTGCCGCCATAGAGCGTGCCGGGCTCCGAGCGGAAGAAGCCGGCAAGCTTCGGCAGGCTGGTCTCGAATTGCAGCACGCCGAGCAGACTTCCGTTCCGATCCGTTATTCTCGTAAAGTGGAACAGGCTTTTGCGCGCCTTGCCGCCGTAAGGATAATAGAGCCGGGAAGCGTCAAGCGCCATCCATTCCGCGGCCTCTCCGGAACGGAGAAATCGGCCGATCTCCGGCTCGTCGGCCAACTGATCCAAATTACGGGTGCTCGTAATATTCCCCGACGAGTACACGGCGCCTTGCCGACCGTACAGCACCAGACTCGACAAGTCGACGTTGGAAGCGCGCAGTCCGTCGAGCAGCGGCAACAGCGTCTCGTCGTAGCGTTTGCCCGACAGCGCTTCCCCGATGCCCTCTCTGCTGGCGACGATCTGCACCGTCTCCTCCAGCCAGCGCTTGAACAGCTCCGCGTTCTGGTGCTGCTGGCCGGTGTACTGCACGGACATTCTCTGCAGGGATTCCGTTCCGCGGGACTCCATCGTCCGGTAGACGACCCAGCTGGACAACGAAATGTAGAGCAGGACGACCGTCAGCAGCACGGCCTGGATTCTCAGATGAAGCCGCTGGAACATCCCGTCCGCTCTCCCTTCCTTTCATTCTTCCTCTTATTCTATCATACGTGCGAAACGAGAACGGGGATGTCGATAAGCAGAGTTGCTTAAGATGATCGATAGACAAAGAAGGGGTATGTACCTCCCGGAGACTGCCTCATACGCTCCTGAAATTACCTTGCAACGGGTTTACCCATTCGAATTTCAGGAGTGTATAGCATCGTAGGGAGGTACATACACCTTGTCCCTTGTTCATCGATTATCTTGGCTTATCGGACAGCCCCAACTCTCGCTTATTGCACCTTGTCCAGGTAATCGCGCTGGAATTCCGCCGCGGCCTGATCCAGCAGCTTCTGCGGATCGGCCTTCTCGTTCGTCAGCACCGCCTGGATGACAACGTCGAGCGCCTTGTACAGCTCCTGCGCGTTGACCGGAGGCTCCGGACGGAGACCGTTGGAACCGTTCGTCATATAGTCCTCGAACAGCGCCATGTTCACGTTCTCATACTTCTTGGCGATCTCTTTCTCCGCGGCCACGCGCTCCGGATCGGTCCAGATTTGCAGCCCGTGAGGGCCTACGGGATAGCCTTGCTCGACCTGGATTTTCAGATTCGACTCCAGCGCCTCGAGCGCTTCCGGAGTCGCCTTCGGACTCAGGCCGCGAAGGTCGAGCCACTTGAACGCCGCATCCAGCTGCTCCGGCGTCGAGCCCGGGGCGAACATGTACAGCCCTCCTCCGAGCAGCGCGGCCGAGCCGGCAGGACCGGCGGGCAGAGCCGACAGCGCGAGGCTGTCCTTGGACATCTTGGCGTTCAGAACGAGCGGGGCGAGGAATTCGTACATGCCGAACGCCATGCCGACCTGGTCGGTTCCGAACGACATCAGCAGATCGTTCATGTCCACCAGATTGTTGTCCGGCAGAACGTTGTATTTCCATTTCAAGTCTTTCACGTACTGCAGAGCCTGCACCGCTTCCGGCGAGTTGAAAATCGCTTTCCACTTGCCGTCCACCTGTTCCTCGAAGTCCGCTCCGAACGCCCAGGCGATATTCATGAACATCCAGCCGCCTTGATTCGTCTTCGTCGGGAAGAAGAAGCCCGGCTTGCCCGTTTTCTCCTTAATCGCGACCGCCGTCTGGGCCAGCTCTTCGTACGTTTTCGGGAATTTCGGCACTCCGTTCTCATCCAGCAATCCGGCTTCTTTGAAGACGTTAAGGTTGTACATGACGCCGATCACGTACCCGTCCTTCGGCAAGCCGTAATATTTGCCGTCCCGCTCGACCAGCTTGAGCAGCTCGGGATTGATGCCGGTATCGAAGCCATACTTCTTCATCATGTCGGTAATATCGGCGGAATAGTTGGCCTTGATGATTTTGTCCGCTTCCGTGTAGAACGAATCGTAGAGCGTCGGAAGCTGTCCGCTGACCGCCTTGGGCAGGAACGATACGACGTCGTAGCCCCACTCGTCTCCCTCGATCGTCACGTACGGATACTTCTCGTTCATCTTTTTCTCCAGATCGGTGAACAGTTGGGTAGCCGCATCGTCGTTAGGCTTCGGCCAGTTGCCGATCTTGATCGTTACCGGCTGCGGCTCTTCCCCGGACGGCTCGGAACCGCTCGTCTGCGACGCCTGCGCCGTCGGCGACGAGGTTGCCGACGGTTGCGTCTCCTTGTTTCCTCCCGAACAAGCGGATAGCACGAGTGCGGCGATTAGCAGCCAGGCCGTCGAAAGCCCGATTTTTTTCCGTTGTGCAGTTGTCATTCTCTGAACCCTCTCTTCGCTTCGAAGTGTTGTAAAGCGCTTTCTCGGAGTGCGTTCTCAGGTTACCATACCGGCGGAACCGGTCAGTAGGCTGCAAAGATGCGAAACGGTTTGCGATTCTGTCCGTTTCCCGCGTCAGCCTTTGATTCCGCTGAACGTGTAGCCCTTCATAATCGACTTCTGGAACAGGATAAAGAAAACGACCGGCGGCACAATGGCGAACGTCAGCGTAATAAACTGCAGATCGATCGGCATCTGGCTGCGCATGTTGTAGATCGCGACGATGACCGTCCACTTCGCTTGATCCTTGAGCACCATAAACGGCCAGAAGAAGTCCATCCATACCGCATTGACGGTCAGGATCGTAATCGTGACGAGCACCGGCACGCTGAGCGGGATGACGACTTTGGAGAAAATGCCGATCTTCGTCGCGCCGTCGATCTTCGCCGCTTCGAGCAGCGACTGCGGAATGTTGTCGAAGAAGCTCTTGAAGATCAGAATGACGACCGGGTTGACCGCAGCCATCAGCCACATCGGCCAGAACGTATTCGTCAAATTGATATGCAGCAGCGGAAAATCGACGATGTTCGAAAACAACGGAACCATGCCCACCGTATTCGGAAGCAGCAGCGTCCAGACGATCAGCGTAAACAGAAACGCGCTTCCGCGCGGCTTCAGCTTGGAGAAGAAATAGCCCGCCAGTCCGTTGAACAGCAGACAGAACAGCACCGAGCCGGCCGTCATATACACCGTGTTGACATAATAACGCATGAACCTCAGCTCGTTCCAGGCTTCTCCGAGCTTGCCGATGTCGAACGTTTCGGGAAACAGCGTGGGCGGCATCCGATAAAATTCCTTGATATCCTTCAGGCTGGACACCATGACCCAGATCGACGGGAACAGGCAGACGACCGCAAGCAAGATCATCAGCAGGAACAGCAGCCCGTAGAGCAGCCTGACGCCCGGAGTTTTGTATTCCAAATGTCCGATAATGCCGGTTACTTCCGTTTTGCGCACAGGTTACGCCTCCTTGTCGAACTTTTTGTCCAGCCAGAAATAGATGACGCTCAGCACCATCAGGATCAGGAACGTAATGACGCCGAGCGCCATCGAGTGACCCGCCTGGAAATATCTGAACGCATAGAAGTAGCTTTGCAGCATGAGCGACATCGAAGCGTTGTTCGGTCCGCCCTCCGTCATGACGAGCGGCTCTCCGAATACCTGGAACACGCCGCTGATCTGCAGGATCAGCATCAGGCCGACGATATTGGAAATCTGAGGCAGCGTAATGCGGAACAGCTTGCGCCAGACGCCGGCCCCGTCGATTGATGCGGCCTCGTACAGCTCTTGGTTGATGCCTTGCAGGCTGGCCAGATACAGCAGGACGGTGCCGCCGAAGCCGCGCAGCGTCATCGTCACGACGATGAGCGGAATCGTCATGCTCGGGTCCTGCAGCCAGCCTTGCGCGGGGATGCCCAGGTAGGAGATCAGCATGTTGAGCACGCCGTTCTGGCCGGGCTGGAACAGCAGCATCCAAACCATGGCCGCGGCTATGGCCGGCACCATATTGGGAAAATACACCGCAAAGCGGAAAAACGACTTCCCGTGCCGCAGCTCGTTAATGATGATGGCAACGGCGATCGGAAAGGCGAATCCGATGACGAGCGACCAGAAGACGTACAGGAACGAGTTGATCAGCGTCTGGCGGAATACCGAGTTCTGGATGACTTCGACGTAGTTTTGCAGGCCGATGAACTCGACGGCCTTGTAGCCCTCCGTCTTGTAGAAGGAGAGCACGATGCCCGATACGAGCGGCTGCCAGGCAAATACGAAAAAGACGATGATCGTCGGAACGACGAGCAGCCACGAGGACCACTCGCGGGACAGATAGCGGACGATTCGACTGGCGGCCGTCCGCTTCTGGGCGTTATGGACGGGCATGTTGGTGCGGGCGATCATGGCTTTATCCTTTCTGCGAATGCCGAATTAGGGAGATATGTCCATGATAGCGCTTCACTCCGGCGGCCGACAGACGTTGAACCTGCTAAAAGGTTTGGATAACGACTATAATGAACGACCTGTCGCAAGGCTGAGCAGCCGGTTGTTGATTCTCTTGTAGCGGCGCCAATCCTCGTGCAGCCTCGCGCTGTTCGTCAAGATCGCCCCGGCCGCCCCGTATTCGGGATCGATCCACAGCATGCAGCCGCTGAAGCCGGTATGGCCGACGGCCGAAGGAGAGTGCAGATCTCCAAAGCAGCCGTAGCGATCCTCCGCTCCCTTCACCCAGAATGCGGGCGTCTGGTTAAACCTTCCGGCGCTCGCGTCGGCCAGCAGCCAGCGAACGGTGCGCTCGTGCAGCACCGCTTTGCCGTCCTCGGCGGCTCCCCCGTTCAGGAACAGCCGCCCCAGCTTCAGCAAATCTTCGGCGCGCGTATACAGACCGCTGTCCCCCGTCGTCGCCCAATCGGCCAGCTCCAGCATCGCCCTGCCGTCCGGCGCTATGGGGAAGACGACGCTGTCTTCGCGGACGGCCGCGACGTCGAAGGTGCTGCGCGTCATGCCCAGCGGATCAAACAGCGTCTCGCGGGCGAAACGGCCCAGCTCCATGCCGGCGACGCGCTCGATCACATCCGCAAGGATAACATAGCCTTCGGTATAATACAGTACCGATTGCCCAGGCTCCCTCTTCCTGTCCGGGATGCGGCAGATCGCGTCGAAATACGCCCTCCGTCCCGCTTCTCCGTCCTGTACGAGCGGGCGCTCCGGCTTGGCCGAATCGTTGTCGTATCCGGCGGAATGGGACAGCAGATGGAAGAGGTCGGCGTCCTCGAAAGGATACTCCGGGATAATCGACCGCACCTTGTCGGCCAGCGTCAGCTCGCCCGCCTCCACCAGCTTGGCCAGCAGAGTCGCGGTCACCGGTTTCGTGACGGAGCCGACGTTAAACCGCGTGTCGGGACCGATTCCGACCCGCTCGCCGTTCAAGGTGGCCGCCGTCTCTCCTTCGTAGACAGCCAGGCAGGTCTCCTGCGCGTCGGTAATAGCAGCCGCAAAGCCTTCGGCCCAGCCCTCTTCCGTTCTGCGCTGCAAAAACAGCTTCAATTCCGCTTGCGGACTTGTCATTGTTCATCGTTCCTCTCGTGATGATCTGTCGAAGACTCCTGCAAATAGGACCGGAATCGGATTTGCGGCAAAACATTAGAGGCTTGGGCAGCGGCAGCTTCCTCCGCCAGCAATCCCCCTCCCGCCTTCGGCACGCAGCGCACGGTCACGACTCTCGTCTCTCCCGGAAGCAGCGTAAAATATTGGTCGTCGCTCTCCATCCAGTAAAAGTCCGTCAGCTCCTCCGCATGGACGTGCAGAGCCGCTGCCGTTCCTTCGTTAGCGATGGCGAACTCCGCCAGCGCCGCGCCGCCCTCCCCGCGCTTCCATTCGCCAAGCCGCTGCGAAGCCAGCCTGGCATCGCGGGCGAGCGTCAGCGCGGAGGCGTACAGCGGCCCGTCCGAGACGGAGAAGAAATAGGCGCTCGGGGGCTGCTCCGGGAGATCTCCCCGCTCCGTCTCGCACCTCACTCGGACCAGCACGAGTCCGTCGTCCGTCTCGGGCATCAGGAATTCGAGTTCCCCGATCCGCAGCGCCCTTTCGTCGGCCGTCGTGCCTTCGTATCGCGCGGCATGATGCACCGCGCCTTGGGCATCCAGCACCTCTGCCGTCACCGTGACAGGGATGCCCGCTTCACAGGCATTCACGTACAGCGGTTGGCTGAACGGCTCGCCTATGCGGTAGTCCAGCTTCCGGTAATCCAGCGAGGCGTGAAGCGGAGCGAACGCCTGCTTCATCCAGTAGTAGGCCATTTTCGGCTCGCCGTAGTAGTCGATGAGATTGGTGCACGAGACGTTGGGCCATGGCTCGTTAAGCTGCCAAATAATGCTCCCGCTGTTGTTGAACTTGCGTCTCCGATTCGCTTCCAGAATAAAGCGCAGCCCTTCGGCCTGCATCCACTGGCTGCAATCGGAGAACGCCGCCAGCTCCGTCATCGGCCCGAACGCCTCCTCGTCCCGCTCCAGCGTATCCCACCATTCCCCGTGATGCCTCCATACCATACTCTCCTTCATAGAGACGGGCTTGCGATGAGGCTCGCTCAGAAACTTGCGAAGACTTTTGATCCGGCTCAGGCCGTCCACTCCGAACTCGCTGTGGAACAAGTTGTCATTGTCCCCGTACAGTTCGTAATGGCGGGGATTGCCCTGGTACTTCCAATGTCCGTGAACGTCGTGCCCCAGCCCCTTCTCCTCCGTGATGTATTCGACCGGACCCGAAGCGGAGGTCGGCAGGAACAGCCGATCCGGATCGTATTGCCTCACAAGATCGCGAAGCATCGCCAGATTCGTATCGGTCAGATCCGACGGCTTGTTCGGCTCGCTCATCAGCTCGTTGCCGCCGCTCCATACGGCGAGCGACACGTGGTTGCGCCTCGTCGCCAGAGCTGCGCGGGCCGAGCGTTCCAGCAGCTCGAGGAATTCCGGCCGCTTCGACGGAATGTTGTCCACGCCCGAGCTCGACTGGACGAACTCCTGCCAGACGAGAATGCCGTTCTCGTCGCACAGCTCGTACAGCCGCGTTTTCTCGATCAGCCCTCCGCCCCATATCCGCACCAGGTTCACGTTGCCTTCCTTCATCAGCCGCGCCATCCAGGCGTATTGTTCGTCCGTCACGTTGCCGTACAGATGATCGATCGGCGTCATGTTGACGCCCCGAATGTAAATCCGCTTGCCGTTGATCTTCACCGTGTACGGCAGCGCGCCCTCCGGGGCGCCTTCATTCGCGGCATATTCCAGCTTGCGGATGCCGGTCCGGTACGCCCGCTCGTCCACCGTGACGCCGTCGGTCTGGAGCAGCAGGCGCACCTCGTACAGCGGCTGGTCTCCGTACCCGTTCGGATACCATAGCTGCGGCTGCACAACGGTCAGCTCGACGGCGGTCTCCCGGTCAATGCCGGCATCCGTCTCGCTTTCGGCCGCCAGACGGCCTTCGGGATCGTAGCAGCGGACGATCAAACGGAGGCTCGCACCGTGTTCCGCGCCGCCGTCCGCCGTTATTCGCTCGATGCGCGCACGCAGCCGGATTCGTCCCTCCGCGCCATCAGCGCCTGCCGCCTCCGTTCCTTCCCTCCGACCAGCCGTATCCGTGTGAAGAGCTACTTCTCCGATCGAATGGCTTTCGTGTACCCGCAGCACGACGTCGTCCCAGATCCCAAGGTTGACGAGCCGCGTGGAGAAGTCCCATTTGTAGTTGAACCGGCTTTTCTGCGTGAACGTTTCCGACGTTTTGCCGATCTGGGCCATCTCGTCGGGCGCATGCTTCAGCAGCACGGCGATTTCGAGCGATTCCCGCTCATCGAACAGGGAGGTCACGTCGAAAACCGCTTCGTGATACATGCCTCGGTGCTCGCCGAGGAGCGTCTGTCCCGCATACACCGCCGCCTCGTAATCCAGCCCTTTGAAGACAAGCTCGATCCTGGCGCCGGTCCGCTCGGGACGGGGAACTACAGTGCGGTAGAGCCACCACCGGTTTTCCACCCATTCGCATTGCAGACTGTTCAAATCCCTGTAGGGATGAGCAATCAGACCGGCGCGGTACAGATCATAGTGGACGCCTCCCGGCACGGTAGCCGGCAGCCATTCGGTGACGCCGAGCAGCTCCTGCCCCAATTCCATGCTTGTGCCCTTGATCGGCACCCAGGGCCAGAAACCCTTCACTTCCCATTCCAAGCCGCCGATATTCATTTCCTGCATGACGAATAACCCCTCTCGTAAGTATGGCTAACCTGATCTTACGTCGAAAAGGGGTTTGTTACAATATTTAATTAAACTTGTTTAACGAAATTATTAAAATGTTTTGAAACCGAGTTCCGCTCCACGATTTCCGTGGCGATATACAGCGTCTCCGGCCGCTCCTCCGGATGCTCCATTCTGCGCAGCAGCAATTCTACGGCGCGCTTGCCGATCGTCGTCTTGCCGGCATCCACGCTCGTCAAGGAAGGCGTCACCCATTCGCAGCGTTCGACGTTGTCGAAGCCGACGACGGACACGTCCTGCGGACAGCGCAGCCCCAGCTCGGCCAGTCGCTCCAGCGCCGCGAAAGCGATCGAATCGTTGGCGCAGACGACCGCGGTGACGTCCCCCTTCAGCGCCGCGGCGAACTCTTCGCCCCGCAGGGTCAGCCACTGGTCCTCGAGCAGCGTCGAATCGACGAAAGAGAGCGAAGGAGCGGCGGTCCCGTCTTGCGGCTCGAACTGAGTCACGGCCCGCTCCGCCCCGCGCTTGCGCTCCGCGAAGCTGTAAGAGAAGCCGGGATCGCCCGCGAACAGCAGCTTGCGATGCCCTTTCTCCAGCAGAAGAGAAGCAGCCTCATAGCCTCCTCGGTAATTGTCGGCAAGCACGTGATCCAGCTTCAGTCCGTCCGCCATAACGTCCGCCAGCACGACGGGAATGCCCGTCGCCAGCACCTCCGCGATGTAGCCGACGGGGACGCGGCCCATGACGATCGCGCCGTCGACCTTGCGGTCCGTTATGCAGCTCGGCAGGCCGCTCTTCACCGGCTCGTCCGTCGCGATGCAGCCCAGCACGAGGCTGAACGCCGAGCGATGAAGCTCCTCCTCCGTCCCGCCGACGACCTTGCCCCAGAACTCGGCGTCCCTGAGATGCCCGCGCGGCATCAGCACCGCCACGTTGCCCGTACGCGAAGAAGGAACTGCTGCAGCGGAAGAGTTGATCGGATACCCCAGCTCCATCGCCGTCAGCCTCACCTGTTCCTTCGTCCTGTCGCTGACCTGCGCGTCGCCGGCCAGCGCTCTGGACACCAGCGATTTCGATATGCCTAATTTGTCCGCGATATGCTGCATCGTCGGCTTTTTTCTTGGTCCGTTCACCGTCGCGTCTTGTCTCCTTCCACTGAATACTTCCGCCCGGGCGGAAGCGGCAAGGGATGCCGCCCTTCCCGGGAGCATCCCTGCTGATCGCGAGCCTTACAGGGACTCGGGCAAGGACGGCTGCACTCGGCCTTGCGCCTGCTGCGTGACGTGCCAGGCCTCGTGAGGCACATGCTGATCTTGGCCGGAAGCAACGTGAATATCGCTCCCTTGCGCGTAAGCATGGGCGTTAAGCTGCGCCGGTTTGTCGGAATTGTAGCGGACCTTCACGTCGTCCATCGAGTAGCCGGACAAACTCTCGATCCCGCTCCTCAAGTTATCCGGAAGCCCGGAGGACTCCTGTTCCATCATGCCCATCGTCGCTTGATTGCCGACCGCCGCCTGCATCGCCAGTATCCGGTCTGCCTGCATGCCATGCGACGGGGAAGAGCTCCTTACCGCGTTCCCGTGCGCGCGCCCGCCGCCCGCCGTCGGCTTTGTCCCCTGAAAGTGCCTCACTGCCATTGCTCATCCGCCCTTCGATCAGACTCGAAACAATCCGTATCCGTTTAACGGAACGACCGGCTCCCTGTCGATCGCCAGACCGTCCATGCTGCCGTGAAGCGCGACGTCCACGAGCCACTTCGTGAAGGGCGCGACGTTCATCGTCTCCATCTCCTCCACGCTATAAAACCCTGCGGCATCGACCTCGATCCCGTCCGGAACCGGTTCGCCGCCGACGTAGTCCATCTCGAACGCGATGTACACGTTATGTATGCTTCGCGGCTGGTCGCGCAGCGCGATAATGCCTTTCACCGCGGCGTCGACGCCGCTCTCCTCTTTGACTTCACGGACGATCGTTTCCTCGATCGGCTCGAGCTGCTCGATATAGCCGCCCGGATTCGTCCAATAGCCCTTCCCGGGATCTTGCGCCCGGCGCACGAGCAGCACCTTCTCTTCCTTCACGACAAGCGCGCCCACTCCGATGCTGTAATTGCCCCAATGGACGAAGCTGCACCGCGTGCAGGCCCTTCTCGGCGCGCCGTCCACGTCTCTCGTCTCCATCTTGCCGCCGCATGCCGAACAATAATTGATTTCCACCGATGTCACCTGCTCTATTTGCCTGTTGCGCCTGCTATCCGCAGCATTTCAATTAAAGAACCCTTTTACGCAACTCCGCGATTTTTTCTTCCGGCCATCCGTTGATCAGCGCGAGCTTCGCATCGTCCAGCTTTTTCCGCAGGCGCAGGAGCATTCGCAAATAAGCGAATCGCAGCTCTCTTATCTCGTTTTCATTATACCTCATCTTCGCCAGCAGCGCAGCGGCCACCGGATTGTCCGAATCGACGAGCCTCCTAAAAAAAGCACACCCGCGGACGCCAACATGCGCCGCCGGGTGTGCTTCACGACCGGTCGAATCGAATCGTTATTTCGTTTATTATGCCGGGGAGCCGTCCCCTTGTCCATCCACGATCACACGACCTCGCGCTCGTCGTTGCCCGGAAGCGCCGGGAACGGAGCGTGCGGTTCCGTCTGATACCAGAACGCGGTCGAAGCGATGTCGCTTTGCTGCGGCAGGTAGCGCCCGCCGGCGCGCCAGCCGAGGTCCTGGATCGTTACCTTCAGCTCCGACTCGAAGCGGATCGGATCCATCACATGCCAGCGATACATGCCGAAGCGCTGCTGGCTGCGGTACAAGCCGTCGGGCTTAATGACCTGGTGCATGCCCAAATACGGAGTCGAGTAGGTGCCGTATTCTCCTTTGGGCTGCTCCCAGTTCCACGCTCCGCCGAAATAGTCCTCCGTCCCCGTTCCGCAGATGGTCGGAAACTCGCGATCCCCGTCCATATAAAATTTGATCTCCCCTTCTCCGAACCACCCGTTGTTATTGACCTGCCAAGCCAAGTAGGTCCCGACGTAATGGCCTTTCCCCCGGATGCCGTCGACGATCGCGTGCACGTCCTTATACGGCACGGGGTTGCTTCTGCGCCACTGGGCGTGAAAGTATGCCGCGTCCTCCGGCACGTCGGTCAGCGTATAATCGATCTGATAATACAGCACTGCTTTGTCCGCGGACGTATTCTCCACCGTCATGCGGGCGGACTTGCGGAAAGGCATGAGCCAGTAGCCGTTCATCCCCCCGGCCGGATTAACCGCGATCGGCAGGGAATTGACGTTGCATCGCTCCTGCCACCCGTTGCAGAACAGATCCCCGACTGGCACTTCCACGGAAGGCTGCTCCTCGTCGTCCCAGTATAGACGAAGGATCAGATTCCGCCAGAAGGCGGGGAAACAAGTCAGCCAGATATGCTGAATGGCGCCCGCTCCTTCGATATGTCCCATCGTGAAAGTGGCTCCCGGCGCGATCTCGACGGAGGGCGACACCTTCCAGCCGACGCCCAGATCGCGCGCGCAGCCTGCGCCCGTCCCTTCCGCCGCCATGGCTCCCTTGCCCTTCTCTCCGGTGAAGTTTTCCGGGCTGATCGATCTCGTCACCGCATTCGACAACCGCGTCAGATTGCCCAAGCCCATATCCAGTCCGTTAAAATTGCCCATGTTTCATCTCTCCTTGGTGTATTGGTTCCTGGCGTCGAATCACCAGCGACGCCAAGCAAATGGCGCCTGCCGTTTTCCGCCCCTCATTTCAGCCCGGATATCTTGATGCCCGAGATGATATATTTCTGGAAAATCAGGAACAGCGCGATCGTCGGAAGCGACGTCAACGCGGAGCCCGCCATCAGCATGCCGAGCTCGGTAACGCGCTCGGAACGGAAGTTGTACAAATACTGCATGATCTGGTACAGATCGGGGTTCGTGATCGTCATCGTCGGCCAGATGAAAGAATTCCAATAGGCCAGATAAGAGCCGATTCCCACGATGACGAAAACCGGGAACGACATCGGCACGAATACGCTCGTAAAGATGCGGAGCCTTCCCGCTCCGTCGATCAGCGCGGCTTCTTCCAGCGCCAAGGGAATGTTCAGGTAAAACTGCCGGATGAAAAACATATGGCCCGCCGACGCGACGCCCGGAAGAACGAGCACGGCGAACGTATCGAGCATCCCCATTTTGTCCACGACGATAAAGGACGTCAGCAGGATCGCCATGCCCGGAATGAACATCGTCATGATCACGTACACCCATAATAAGCCCTTGAAGCGGAATTCCAGCCTGGCGAACGCATAGGCCGCCGCGGCGTTGACGAACAGACTGAGGGCGGCGAACAATACGGCTCCTCCGAAGGTGACTCCCATCGATTTCAAGAACGCCGCGTCAGCCAGAATATCCGTGTAGTTAGCGACCAGCCATTGCTTGGGAAAAAAGCGAAAGGGCGTGGACAGCACCTCCGTCTTTTCCTTGAATCCGGCGATGACGACCCACAATAAAGGGAACAGCGCAAGCAGCGTTACCGCGCCGGCGATTAGCGCAAGCAGTGTCTTATGAATCCGATTTGGCGTTTGCATCTCCGTCTCCTCCCTTCGCCGGTTATCCGTCCACCGCTTTTTCCGAATTGAGCACCCGGAAGATGATCGCGGAGATGCTTCCGAGCACGGCGAACAGCAGCAGCGATGCCGCGATCGAATTCCCGACCATCACGTCGTTGCGAAAATGGTTCAGAATATACAGGTTCGGGGTCGTTGTCGCGCTGAGCGGCCCCCCGTTCGTCATGACGAGCGAGAGCTCGAATTGGGATATCTGGGCGATAAATCCGGTAACGAGCAAGTACAGGATGACGTTGCGCATGAGCGGAACCGTAATGTACTGCATTTTCTTGAAGGCTCCCGCCCCTTCGAGATCCGCCGCCTCGTAATAGCTTTCCGGAATATCGTTCAGCCCGGCCAGCATGATCAACGCGGTAAATCCGAACCCGAGCCAGATCGCCGGGACGACGATGCTCGGAAGCGCCGTGGAGACGTCCGCAAGCCAGGCCTTCGGTTCATAGCCGAACCAGCCGATCACGTAATTGGCCAATCCGCCCATGTAATCGTAAATAAACACGAAGATCACCGATGCGATAATGCCCGAGATGACCGTGGGGACATAGATCGACGTCTTGACGAAGCCGGAAAACCTCTTTCCTAAGCCTTTGACGACATTCGCGAACAGGAAAGACAGGATCAGCATGGCCGGAACGACCATCAACGCGAACTTGAGCCCTACCCATACGGCTTCTCCGAACAGATCGTCCGTCACGACCATGTAATAGTTCTGGAGGCCGACGAAGGCGGACTCCTGGTAGAAGCTCCAGTTATAGAAGCTGACCTTGATCGCATAGAAGAACGGGATGACGACGAATATCGTCAACAGCGCGACGATCGGGGCTAACAAGACATAAGCAGCCTTGTTTTCGTAGCGGTAATTTGTCTTCACCTTGTACGTTCACCACCGGTAATGGGAATGCGGACGGCGGTCGGGGGTG
>NZ_JBEPYQ010000091.1:14209-29849 GCF_041641335.1 Cohnella sp.
GGGGATGCGATCGTCCCCGACCGCCGTCCGGGCATTAAGCTTTGGGGTTCGTTCCCGCGAGCTTGGATTTGGCGATAAAGTCGTTGATGTCTTTCTCGGCCTTGGCCAACGCTTTGTCCACGCTCGTTCCCCTCATCGCCGATTCGATCGCGGTCGAGAGGGCAAAGCTGATGTCCCAAGGATAGATCGGCTCGGCTTTCGAATACGGGATCACCTTCTCGGCGATCAACGCGCGCCAGGCATCCTTGGAGGCATCCGCATCGGTTTTCATGGCTTCGTCCACCGATTGGCGCGCGGAGAACTTGGAGAATTGGGCGCCTTTGAAGAAATCGATCATGATGGCCGGATCGCCAGCGAGCAAGTACGAGATAAACGATGCAGCTTCTTCGGCATGCCGGGATTTGCCGTCTACGACCAGCGTCCATCCGCCTAGCGTGGCCGTCGGTTTCGTCTGGTCTCCGTCGAACGACGCCATCGGAGCGACGCCGACTTTATCCAGCATATCCTTGTAGCTGTTGCGGAGCTGCCCGATCGCCCACGAGCCGCATACGGCCATGGCGACTTTTCCTTCGCCGAACGGCTTGATATCCGCGTATCCCGCAAGCTGTTGCTTCGGCATAATGCCGGATTGGTACGCTTGCTGATAGAAGTTCAATACGTTCTTGTACCCTTCGTTGTCGACGTCCGCTTGCGACCAATCGTCCGTAACCGCCAAATGTCCGGCCGCGTTATACTGCAAGCCCCAGCTGGACCAACCGAGATCCGCGGCGTTCTGCGCGATCGTGAAGCCGAACACGCCTTTCTTCGTCAGCGCCTTGCCGTATTCAAGCACTTCCGCCCAAGCGGCCGGCGGCTTCTCCGGATCGAGTCCCGCTTCCTGAAACAGATCCTTCCGGTAATAGAGCACCGCGGAAGGCTCGACCAGCTTCGGATAAGCATAATACTTGCCGCCGACCGAAACGAAATCTCTTACGTTGTCATACAAGTCATCGAATACGGTGGGATCCATCAGCTCGTTCAGCGGCAGGATCTGACCGAGCTTGGCGGCGTTCACGATGCCTCCGTAGTTCATCGTCGCGATGTCCGGCGCTTTGCCGGCCGCTTGCGCGGCCTTCAGCTTCTGAGCCCATGCATCGCCCGGAACGATCGTCAATTTGACCTCGATATTCTCATGGGTCTTGTTGAATTCGTTCGTCCATTTCTTGAACCAGGCATCCGTCGTGTCCTCGAATTTCTGCGCCCAAAACTCGATTTTCACTTTCTCCGCCGGAGCGCCGCTTGCCGAATCCGAAGGCCCGCCGCTCTCGCTCGGCGACGCGCTCCCGCTCGGACTGACGCCGGCGGAAGAGCCTGCGTCCGAGCCTTTGCCGCTATTGCCGCCGCACCCCGCAACCGCAAGCGCCAGGATGACAAGAGCCGATAACAGCGCCGACCGGATCTTTGACTTTCCCCATTTTCCTTGCATGAAGGAACCCTCCCTTTGTTTGATCCTGCTATTTAAACGCGAAGCGTCTAAATCGAACGGAAAATTCGGATTCGCTTACTTCATTAATGAAGCCTTGAACCAGAAGACGTTGTAGGGATCCCACAAGGACAACGCGAAGTACACGGTTTTGCCGCCTTCGGCCGTATACCGTTCGTTCATGAAGGGGGCGTACAGACCGGGATATTGGATCGGGCTGACCAGCTCGATCTTCCCGCCCCATGGCCCCCAAGGCGTCAATCCTTCCCGGATCACGACCCCGCTGCCTTCGTTGAGATAGGTCATCAGCCAGCGCTCCAAGTATGGATTCCAGACGACCGACAGCTCGCCGACCGAATCCTCCACCACCGTCTTGGCATCCGCCATGCGCGCGCTCCAGATCGGAGCGCCCTTCTCGTCCGTCCCCGCGAAGTAGCGGTATTCGTCCGGATTTTCCACCTGCTCTTCGCCGACCTTCATCAGCTGCACGCCCCCGTAACGGCCGGAAGGGATACACCAGAAATAGATTTCCGGCGGGTCGTCGCCATCTTGCACGCGATAGGGACTCACCTGAACGAAGTTGCTGTCTCCGGGCCATTTCACGCCCTCCAGCAAAGTCCAGCTCTGTCCTTGATCCGCGGATTTGGCCAAGCTTGCATAGTTGGCGTCCCACCGTCCCGGTTCTCCCCAGTGACTGACCGACATGTAGTAGAGGTAGAGCGCTTCGTTGGCATACAGGCCGTGCGTCGGTATTTTGGTCATTTCTTCGTAATCGATTTTAGCGGACGGCAGCAGCTCCTTCGCAAGCCCGAGCTCGTCGACGATCATGCCTTCGAAAGAAATGCCGTCGGAAGGCTCTTGATCGGCCGCGTAAGCGAGCGTATTGGAGCGCCACAAGCTGCCTCCTCCGCCGGTCATCCCCTCGGGCCTTTCGCCGAACGTATCCCCGAAGACGAAATACGTGCGCTCGCCCGCGTTGATCATGGAGCCGAGATCCGTGCCGTAGACTCCGAAGCGATCCGTCTTGTTCGGCGATTCCGCTCCGGTCAGCTGCGCCACTTGCGTCAAGTCCGATACGCCCTTGAGGACGAACTCCTTGTTCTTCGCCTCCAGCATCGGATTCGGCTTCTTCCCGCCCGAGCACGACGCCAGAACGAAAAGCACCGCGATAGCCGTCAGGCCCAACGACCTGGTCATCCGATTTCCTCCTTTGCCGCCCGGTTTCCGGTTACGGGTTCGCATGGCCGAAAATACGTTTCATGCTCGACCCGTCGAACGGTTTAAGGTCTGGAAGCGGCATCCGCTCGGGGGCCTTCGGCAGCGGGCGGTTCGGGCGATGCGGCTCCTCCTGGTACCAATAGGCCGTCGAGGACACGTCGTCGCTCCTGTGATTGTTATGGCCGTGTTCGATCGTCACCCGGATGCTCTTCTCGAACATGATCGGATCGAGAATGTGATAGCGGTACGTCGAAATTTTGCCGCTCCAGTTCCACCCGCCGCCCATGATGATGCCGTGATAAGGCGTGCACACCTCCTGCTGCGGGCACCACGCGGTGTTGAAGTAGTCCTCCATGCCCGTGCCGTGAAGCGTAGGCGGCCAAGACTCTCCGTCGATGAAAATCATGTCGTCTCCCTCGCCGTACCAGTTCCACTCCCGCGTCTCGCGCAGATTATGAACGTTGAAGTTGCAGCCGACGTAATGGCCCCTGCCCTCCGCCTCCAAAATGACGTAGTTTCCGTCCCCGGTTACGTTTTTCCCGCCGAATTCGAAATACGCGTTGTCCATCTCTTGATCCGGAACCCCGTCCGTCGGACATTCCCTGCGCCATTGGGCATGAAATCGAAGCTCATTCTCCGGAAGTCGGTCGTACGCTTCGTAATCGATGTAGAAGTAAAATTTGATCGCTTCGTCCGCCTCGCTCTCGACTTCGATTCGGGCTTCGGTCGCGTAAGGCATCCGGAAGAAGCAGTTGAACGCCTTGCCGTCTTCCGGACTCATCATCAGCGCGGCGGACGTAAAGTTCCGCGTGACGCCGTGGCCCATGCCGAAGAAGTCCCCGATCGGCGCTTCCACGCTCGGCTCCGGCTCATTGTCCCAATACATTCGCAGAACGATCTTGCGGGGCAGATACTCTTCCTCCCTCGGGCCGTCCGTCGCCATCGTCATCCAAATATGCGTGATCGCCCCCGCGCCCCGAATCCGGCAGATCGTTTGGTTTTCCCCCGGGAGAATCGAGAAATAATCCTTGTTGCCTCCCGTTCGGTCGTAACTGGACTCGCGCTTTCTTCTGCCCGTTCTCGACAGGCTTAGGGAGGATAGTTGCGGTGAATGGTGCATATGCGCAGCTCCTTTTGTCGATGATTGCGCCTTACGAATGAAGCTTCTATAATCGATATAGCGCTTACAATTGTTATTTTATATAAATGCGCGGCAATGATCTTTAGCTGAATCGTTGAGATATTTAACCGAAATTGCTCTCTTGTCATCGAAGTCGAAGAGGGGGTCCGGATATGGACATGGATTTGAACTCGCTTTCTCCTTACATTCGGGTAGCTTGGGACAGTACTATCTACCCTCCGGTGAACATTACCGAACGGATCATATTCGACTACGAGCTCATGTTCGTGAAAGAGGGGGAATGCGAGGTTACCGTGGAGGGTCATAAGTATCATGGGGCGCCGGGGGATTTATTCTTGTTCAAGCCGAATCAAGTCCACTCCATCTACCTGCTGAACGGCCAGCCTCTCCGACAGCCTCATCTGCACTTCGATCTCTTCTACAGGCCGGACAGCCCGGAGGTCAAAGTCTCATTCAAGCCGCACGCTATGCTGACCGAACAGGAAAAGCAATGGATCCGTCCAGACGTACTCGCGGAGATGGACGATCCGCTGCCCAATCACATCCGCTTGAATAAGCCCGCCGTCATCGAGCAGCTGATTCAGGAAATCATCTTCGAGTTCGACCGCAAATTTCCTTATTACGAGACAACCGCCAAAGGCCTGTTCATCCAACTGTGGGTGCTGCTGCTGCGGGAAATTCATTGGCAGCGCAACGCGCATCTCCACTCCAACTGGGAGCAGCTCGAACGAGTCAAAAACTACCTGGCGCATCCGACCGACCACGACCTGACGCTGGACGAGCTGGCCGCCTTGGCCAACATGAGCAAGTATTACCTCTGCCGCCTGTTCAAGAAGGCATACGGCATGACGCCGATCCAATACCACGTCTCCATCCGCCTGGAGAAGGCCAAGCAGATGATCCAGTTTACCGATCAATCGTTGACCCAGATCGCCGACGAGCTCGGCTTTCAGAGCATTCATGCCTTCAGCCGCACATTCCGCAAGTGGGAGGGCCAATCGCCTTCCGCCTATCGCAAAAAGAAATGACCAAAGACGGCTGCCATGCCCCGGAGCGGGAAAACGCAGCCGTCTTTGGTCATCTTATCTGTTACTCGGGCAGCTCCAGCCATTCGAAAGGCCGCTCCGCAGCCTGCCGTCCGTATTCGATCAATTGAATGACCGCGACCGTCTCGGCCGTGTCCACCGAAGATACGCCCGTCCGGTAGAAGCGGACGAGATCCCGCACGAACGGCGCGAAGAAATCGGCCTCGGCCGTCGCCAGAGCGGACGATCCTTCCCCATACTGGAACGCGATGTGGAACGGGCTGTCCTGCAGCATGTGCATTGTCGCCTTGCGCCCGTCCGGGTATTCGATCAGCAGCGCCGGCGTGCGGTCCGAGCCGATGAACATGATCCGGCGCGCGTCCGCTCCCATCAACGCCACGATCGGCTCGAGCTGATGGATCGCATAGTTGCCGAACAGGCCGGGCCCCTGGCTGCACAGCGTCTCGATCCGCCGGCCGTCCGAGCGCTCCAGCTCGGCGGCATACTCCGGCGCGTAGCGCAGCGCGGAGGAGGAGAAGACCGGCGTGCCGTGCGCCCGCGCCAAGTCGAACAGCCTGACGGCCGCCGCCCGATCCGGCGCGAACGTCTTGTCGACGAACGTCGGCTTGCCCGATCGCAGCGGAAGGTCCGCCAGCCGCTCGTGCATCTCCGGGTGGTCGGGCGACAGCACGGCGATATAATCGCTGCGCTCGACGACCGCTTCGATCGAATCCAGCAGCTCGATGCCCATCTCCTCGCACCATTGCGCGTTGCCGAGTCCTTGCGGCGCATCCGTCAACCCGTAAGCGTAAGCGACTTTCATTTCTCCGTCCGACGCTTTCTCGATCCATTCGGGCAGATGCCGGGCATGCCACTCGTCCAAATAAAAATCGATAAAACCGATCGTTCTCATCCGAGCCGCCTCCGCTTAATCCAGAATCATTTCCTTGCGCTGCTCCGACGAATCGTAGATGGCCTGAATGATCCGGGAAGTCAGAATCGCCGCGTCGATATGGGACGGCAGCTTCTCTCCGGTACGGATGCTGCGCAGGAAAGCGTCGATCTCGTTCTGGAACATGTCGCTTGTGCGGAACTTGGGCGTCGATTCGATAAGCGCCCCGTTGCTGGCCCCGTATATTTTAAAATCCTGGCCGTATTGAAGACGAATGCCCGCCTTGTCGCCCAGAAAATCGATATACATCTCGGGAACTCCGATATTCTGCGCCCAAGCTCCGTTCAGCGAGATTGTCGGTCCTTCCGTACGAACGAGCGCCGTCACGAAATCGTCGACGTCGTAAGTCCCCTCCGTGTTGGGAGGACCGGCCCACATATCGACGTAGGCGTAGTTGGCGAGATCCGCGCCCAGCTTGCTGTACGCTTGGCCCGAGACGGTTCGCGGCAGCGGGTCGCCCAGACAGTACATGACGAGGTCGAGAAAATGAACGCCCCAATCGATCAGCGCCCCGCCCCCGGCGACTGCCTTCGTCGTGAACGGGCCGCCGAGCCCGGGAATGGAACGATGAGCGCGGAAGCTGACATATACATGGTAGACTTCGCCGAGCTCGCCGGAGTCGATCATCCCCTTGATCACGTTAACGCCGTCGTTAAAGCGGTTGACGACGCCGATGTTGAGCGCCTTGCCGCTCTCGCGCTGCGCCTGCTGCATCTCCAGCGCTTCCGCGTAGGTGCGGGCCGCCGGCTTCTCGCACAGCACGTGTTTGCCCGCGCGCAGACACGCGATGGACAGCGGCGCATGCAGATGGTTCGGCGTGCAGACCGACACCGCCTCCACCTCGGGATCTTCGAGAATGACGCGATAGTCCGTAATCGCCTGGCCGCAGCCGAATTCCCGTACGGCCGCTTCCGCACGCTCCAGGTTAATGTCGCACAGATACTTGATTTCCGCCTCGGAGCTGCTGCTGTACGCCCGAATGTGCTGGCTGCTGGCGATCGCTCCGCAGCCGATTACCGCCACTTTGATTTTGCCCATGCACGGTCACCCCTTGATCCCGGTTAGCTTGATACCTTCGATGAATTGCTTCTGCGCGAAGAAGAACAGCACGATGATCGGCAGCGTGAACATCGCCGAAGCCGCCATCAGCTTCTCCCACATAATATAGTGGGTCTGCATGAACGCGTACAGCCCGAGCGAAAGCGTATAGTCCTTCTCGTTGTTCAGATACAGCAGTGGGCCGAGGAAGTCCGACCAGGTCGCCAGAAACAGCAGGACGCCTACCGTCGCGATGATCGGCTTGCTGAGCGGCATCAGAATTTGCAGGTAAATGCGCAGCTCGGAAGCTCCGTCGATTTTCGCGGAATGGATGAGCGACACCGGCAACGTCATGAAGAACTGTCGCAGCAAGAAGATGTAATATCCCGCCCCGGCGCTCAGAAACGCGGGCAGGATCAGCGGCATATACGAGCCGATCATGCCGAGCTTGCCCCAGATGATATACGTCGGAATCATCGTGACTTGATAAGGAAGCAGAAGCGTTCCGATGACGAGCGCGAAGATGACGTTCTTGCCTTTCCATTCGATATGCGAGCACGCGTAGGCGACCAGCGGAGCCGAGATCAGCACCCCGATGACGCACATGATGGAGATGAAGAAGGTGTTCCAGGTCATGCCGAGAAAGTGGATCTCGCGGAAGACGTCGACGTAATTTTCCCAGCGCGGTTGCTTCGGAAAGAGCACCGGAGGATTGGCGTACAAATCCTTGTCGGACTTGATCGAAGTCAGCAGCAGCCACAGGATCGGCATGACGAACACGGCGCTGAACGCCGCAAGGAACAGATGGGGCACGAAGCGACGGATGCCTTTGCCCGCGCCGCCGCCGAATGAACCGGTTGCCGAACTCATGTCAATCCCCCCCGTAAGTCACCCATCGGTTGGATGAGCGGAAGATCAGATAGGTCACGATGGACGTAATCAGGAACAGCACCCACGCCATCGCACTGGCATGCCCCATCCGGAAGTCGACGAACGCTTCCCGGTAGAGCAGCACCGCGTAGAACAGCAGCGACTTCTCCGGTCCCGCCATCGTCTGGTTGGCGCCGGAATTCGTCATCGACGCCAACATGAACGCCTGCGCGAAGTACTGGAAGTACGTAATCAATCCCATGATCAGCTGGAATAAAATAATTGGCGAAATGCTGGGCAGCGTAATGCTGAAAAACTTGCGGACTTTGCCCGCGCCGTCGATCTCCGCCGATTCGTACAAGCTTCTCGGCACGTCCTGCAGAGAAGCGAGGAAGATGATCATGATGCCGCCGGCTCCCCAGGCTCCCATCAGAATGAGCGAAGGCTTCGTCCAGACCGGATCGAGCAGCCAGTTCGGCCCGCGTATGCCGAGGTAGCCTAGCGCCGTATTGATGAGGCCGCTTTTCGGATTAAGCACCCACATCCAGACGAGCGACGTCGCGATAGCCGGGACGATCGAAGGAATATAGTACAAGGTGCGGTAGATGGACTGGCCGCGAACCTTCATATTCAGCATTTGGGCGAGCAGCAGCCCGACGATCAGGCTGATCGGCGTAGCGAACAAAACCATGTAAAGCGTATTGGCGATGCTCTTCCAGACGTCCTTCTCCTGGAACACCCAACGATAGTTGTCCAGTCCGACCCAGGAAGGAGACTTGAACATGTTGAAGTCCGTGAAGCTGTAGACGAGCGATGCGCCGATCGGATACAAGGTGAACGCTATAAAACCGATCAGGAACGGACTGGAGAACAGCAGTCCGGTAAGGGTCGCTCTTTTCATATCGGGTCACCTCCGTATCTTGGAGCGGATGGAACGGTACAAGCGTAACAGCCGGGGGCCCGGATTCGGAACCCCCAACCGTTCGTGCGCTATTTCAGAAATTCCGCCAGCTTGCCTTCGAGCACGCTCATCGTTTCGTCCGGCGTTTTCTTCAAGTTGAACATCAGCTCAAGCTCTTCGCCCAACAGCTTGTCGAAGTCGCTGCGCTTGGCGAAATGCGGAATCGACTTCAGGTTCGGGCTTTCGGTTAGCGGCATAATCTGCTCCGAATCGACCATGTCCTTCATGGCTGGCTGCGCCATCGCGCTCTTCGTAGCCGGGATGTTGCCCATCAGCGACATGAATTTGGCCAGCGGCTCAGGCGAGTACAAGTACTTCATGAACTCCCAGGCGCCGTCGACGTTTTTGCTCGTCTTCGCGATGTAGAAAATGGAGCTGCTTACGAGTCCGCCGCCGGCCGTCTCCGGCTTGCCGTCCAGATAAGGCAGCGGGGCGATGCCGTAATCGACGTCGATGTTCATGTTCTTGATATGGGCGGACAGCCACGGTCCGTCGAAGCGGATCGCCTGCTTGCCCGTCAGGAACGGATCGGTCGGGTCCAGCCACTTGCCCGCCGCTTGCAGCTGGCGAATGTTGTCCACGCCGAACTGGGTGTTGTAGTCATAGATCATCTGCATGGCGGCCTTCGTGCTCTCGTTGTTGAACGTCAGCTCCTTGGCGCCCTCGCTCAAGTAAGCTGAGCCGAAGCCGTGAGCCAAGGCGTTGAACAGATAAGTCTCGGACGGATAAGACGGGAAGCCGATGACTTCGATAGAGCCGTCGCCGTTGACCTTCGTCGTCTTCAAGGCGACATCGTACAGCTCTTTGCTCGTTTTCGGCGGCTCGGAGTAGCCCGCGTCGGCAAGCAGCTTTTTATTGTAGTACATAATGGAGAAGTTCGCGTTCAGCGGCAGGGAATACAGCTTGTCGTCGAATCGGCCGGATTCCAATGCGGCAGGGATGAAATCGGACACGTCGTAGCCGTCTCTGGCGATCAGATCGTCGAGCGGCAGCGCGATGCCTTGCTGGGCGTACTGGGGAACGACCCAGTCGAAGGAGTCCGTCAAGTCGGGGCCGTTGCCTCCGGCGATGGCGACCTTGATCTTCTGCTCGTCGGGTACGGACAGCCCTTCTACCGTATATTTGTCCTGGCTGGCGTTGAAGTCTTGAATGATCTGCTCCAGCGCTTCGCCTTCGGCTCCGCCCCACAAATACCATACCGATACTTTCGATTTTTCCCCCGCGGGCTTGCCGGACTCGCTTGCGGATGAAGACGGAGAGGCGCTGCCTTTATTCCCGTTATCGCTGCCGCTGCACGCGGACAGCACACCCGCAACCATCATAACGACAACCAGAAGCAATGACGCTTTTCTACCTTGCTTTGCATTCATGCTTGTTCACCCTCGCTTTGAATGATAATTTTCTCTTGTCCTCATTTCTCTTGCGAACTGCAGACCGCTTCCCCCCTCCACACCCCCTTCAATTAGTCAAAATAACAAACATTATTTCTTTTTTCGATATACAATAGGAGGAATTATCCGCCAATTGAGATGATAAGGAAGACAGCTTCCGGTTATTGCGCCAACTCCCGCTGCGACGCCGAACGGATCGCGCCCACGAATCTGCGGGTAATTTCCTGAGGACGGGTAATCGCCGTCCCGACGACGACGGCATGCGCCCCGGCTTGCAGACAAGCCGCGCATTCTTCGATCGTCCAGATCTTCCCCTCGGCCAGTACCGGCACTTCGCGCAGCGCGGCCAACCGCCCGACCAGCTCGATATCGGGCTCATCCTGCTGCGGGCTGTGCGGGGTGTAACCCGACAGCGTAGTCGATACGAGATCGACTCCGAGCTTCATGGCCGCGACTCCTTCATCGAAGGTGGATACGTCGGCCACGATCCGCACTTGCGGACATTCCTCGCGGATCGACGCGATCAATTCCGCCAGCGACCGCCCGTCCGGCCTCGGCAGCGAAGTGGCGTCCAAGGCGACGAACTCCGCTCCCGCCTCCGCGATCTCCTTCACCTCGCGCAAGGTCGGCGTGATGTACACGTCCGAATCGGGGTAATGCTTCTTGTACAGTCCGATAATCGGCAGCCCGCATGCTTGTTTAATCGCTCTCACGTCTTGCGGCGTGTTGGCCCGGATCGCTACCGCTCCGCCTTCCGCAGCCGCAACCGCCATGGCCGCCATATGCTCGGGACCGTACAGCGGCTCGCCGTCCAGAGCCTGGCAGGAAACGATAAGCCCTCCCGCTATTTCTTCAATTAGGTTTCGAGTCATTCCATCACCTGTTATCCCTGAGTTTGCACCGATAGATTCGGATTCGCCAATGCACTGCGATGGCCTCATTATAACAGCAGCCTTTTCGAAATTAAAGATATTTTTTTTATTTTTAAATATAAAAGTGGATTTAACCTCCAATTTGTAGATTGCTGTGCTATAATGAATTTGCTCTGATTCCCAATAGAGGCGCACGTTCGCAAAGTCCGGTTCCGGCTTTCGGGAACTGCCGCCAATGAAGGAGATTCGTCCATGACTGCTATCGTATATGTGCCTTTGGATGAAAGACCTTGCAACGCCGATTATCCGCTGCAAATCGCCGCCGCGACCGATCTGAACCTGATCGTGCCGCCCCGGGAGCTGCTGGGACGCAAGAAACAACCCGCCGATACCGGACGGCTCGCCTCCTGGCTGACGGAACAGGCCGCCGTGGCTGACGTGCTGATCGTATCGATCGACATGCTCGTCTATGGAGGCATCGTGCCGTCCCGGCTCCACCAGTGGAGCTTGGAGGAATGCTCCAGGCGGCTAAGCGCGCTGGAGGAATGCAAGCGCGTGAATCCCGAGCTGAAAATATACGCCTTCAACTTGATCATGAGGGCTCCGGCTTACAGCAGCAGCGAAGAAGAACCGGATTATTACGCCGATTCCGGCGCGCAGCTGTCCCGCAGCGGCTGGCTTCGGGACAAGGAGCGCCGCGACGGCTTGACCGACGAGGAGGCGCGCGAACTGGAGCGGATCTCCGCGTCCTTGCCGAAAGAGGTATACGAAGATTTCACCCGCCGCCGGGGCACGAACGCGGAGGTCAACCGGTTAAGCGTGGAGCTCGCGCGGGACGGCGCGATCGACTTCCTGATCATCCCGCTCGACGACAACGCCAAGTACGGCTACACGTCCGCGGAGCAGCGGAAGCTGCTGCTGACGATCGAGCGGGAAGGATTGCTTGACCGGGTGCACATGTATCCGGGAGCGGACGAGATCGGATGCACGCTGTTCGCGCGCGTCTTCTGCGAGCTGAAGGGCTATCGGCCCGAGGTGTTCATCCGCCACTCCGCGACGAACGGACCGTTCGTCATTCCGAAGTACGAGGATCGCAGCCTCGGAGAAAGCCTGAAATCCCACCTTACGGCGATGGGCGCGTTCATCGCCGACAACTCGCTCGAAGCCGACGTCGTGCTGATGGTCAACTCGGCCCCGGTCGGCGCCTACGACATGGCGGAGACGGACGGAGCTTACGGCGACCGCCATGCCGCCTACTTCTCCGAGGTCGGACTCCGGGAGTTCGCACAGGCGATCCGATCTTACAGCGACAAGGGCAAGCTCGTCGCGCTGGCGGACGTCGCCACCTGCAACGGCGGAGACGAGCCCCTGATGAACTTGCTGTCGGCATCCGGCTTGCTGTCGCGCCTGTCGGCCTACGCCGGCTGGAACACTTCGGGCAACTCGCTCGGCACCGTGATTTCCCATGCGGTCGTGGAGTCTTACTACCGGCGCCAAGGCTCCTCCGCGGACAGCGACTTCGAGCAGACCCGGGCGCTAAGCAGCAGACTGTTCTATGTATCCCGGCTGCTGGAGGACTGGGGATACCAAGCCGTTATCCGTACCGATATCGTGAAAAACCGTCTAACGGAAATGGGCGGCGACTACTTCCGCATCGCGCACATTCAAGACGAGGTTACGGCGCTTATACACGAACGGCTGGAGCAATTTCTGGCGCAGCATGCGACAGGCCTTATTCCCGGCGAGGTAAAGGTGAAGGAAGTCGCGCTGCCTTGGAATCGGATGTTCGAGGTCTTCTTCCGACTGGAAATCGCGTAACGCAAGCGAAGCCGCCTTCGTCGTCCTCAGGACATGAAGGCGGTTTGTCGGAGACGAATCAGATAAGGATAGTGGGTTGTATACTTTCTGAATCGTTAAGGCAAAGCCCCGCGAGAGCAGTACGGCCGAACGATGCCGCACCGCTTCCGCGGGGCTTTCCCTCTCTATTGTTCGCCGCCGTACAGCCAGACTTGCGCCGCCGCTCCAATTACTCCGGCATCGTTGCCTACATAGGCCGGCAGCAGCCGGTAAGCGGATCTGACGCTGGGCGAAGTCCGGCCGCGCACCTCCCGGTCCAGCGCTTCCAGGAAGGAAGGTCCCGTCTCCGAGACGCCTCCCCCGACGATAACCGCCTGCGGATTGCACATATGGATGTAACCTGCAATTGCCGCGGCCAGGGCGCGGATCGCGACATCCATCACCCGAGCAGCTTGCGGATCTCCTTGAAGCCACGCCTGCGCGATCTCGCGAGAGTCCGGCCGCCATGCCGGTCTCTCCGCGGATTCGGCGATCAGCTCGCGGCCGAGCCGAGCAATGCCCGAGCCGGAAGCATACAACTCGACGCAGCCGTTGTTGCCGCAATTGTCGCAGCGCGGGCCGTTAAAGTCGACGGACACATGCCCCAATTCTCCGGCGCAGCCTTGCGCTCCCCGTACGATTCGACCGGCTTCGACGATCGCGCCGCCGATTCCCGTTCCGAGCGCAACGCACAGAAAGCTGTCGAGCCCGCGGCCCGCACCGTATAGCTGCTCCGCGACGGCCACGACGTTCACGTCGTTGTCCACGTAGGCCGGCAAGCCGAACCGCTCTTCCACGCGCGACTTGATCGGCGTGCCGGTCCACCCCGGGAGATGATCTCCGGCAAAGGCGACCGTACCCGACTTGAAATCGATCTGCCCGGCGCTGCCTACGCCGATGCCGGCAACTCGGGCGTCGGCGGGCAGCCGGCTTCGTATCCGCTCGATTCCCGATAGCAGCTTCTCCATCACCTGGTCAGGACCCAGATGCGCTTCGGTCGGCGCCAGATGACGGTCGGCCACGCGTCCTTCCCGGTCGACGGCTGCAACCTGGATTTTCGTCCCTCCGATATCCGCTCCAATCGCGTATTCCATGCTCCCCCTCCATTTTGCCGGAAATATCTTTTTATATAATTTATTATAGAGGATATAATCTCCATTTCAAGTCGAAATTTGCCGCTGACCGGCGCTATCGGCTAGCGCCGCGGCTCGTTCTTCCTCCAATGGCCTCGAAAAAACTACGGCTGACCAACTGACTCACATCAACTCCGCAAGGCTCTTTTGGAGTATAGAGGCTATTCGTCATGGCCTCCCCCGTGTACCAAGGTGCGAATCTTTCGAGCAACAATCTTCGTTTGTGCGCGATTGGGGAGACGATAATCGATTCTTTAGAACATCGCCCTCCGTTTGAGCGCCATTCGGGAGACGATAATCGATTCTTTAGAACATCGCCCTCCGTTTGAGAGCCATTCGGGAGACGATAACCGATTCTTTAGAACATCGCCCTCCGTTCTCCTTGCAAATGCCTCTCCATCAGGCGTTTCGTTGGTCGGTTTATAAATGCGAATTGGTCAGTTGTACAAAAAAAAGGCTCAGTACAGCTTGTCCACGACCGACAAAGCGGTCTTGTCCAGCGCCTGGCTCGCTCCCTGCGCCTTAAGCGTCAACAGCGTTGTCAAAATATTAAGCAGGTGAATCTGCGTGAACTTCGTCGACAGCGCCCCGCCTTCGGTCGGCATCTCCCGGGACGGAACGAGCAGCACCGTATCGGCGTAGGCCGCGATCGGAGAGCGCAGATGGCTCGTCAGACAGATAACGACGGCCCCGTTCTTCTTGGCCTGCTTGACCGGATCGACCAAATCCCGCGTGCTGCCCGAAGTGGATATGCCGAATACGAGATCGCCGGGCTTCACGAGCGAAGCCGACATCGCGATGATGTGCGAATCCCGATGGGCTTCGACGTTAAATCCCGTGCGCATGAGCCGATAATGCAAATCCAGTGCCGTAATGCCGGACGAGCCGACTCCGTACACGTAGATTTTGCTGGCGACCAGCATCTGGTCGACCGCGATTCGGAGACTGTCCGCGCTGAGCAGGTCCAGTGTGTTCTTCAGCATCATCTCGTGGTTCATCGTTACTTTGCGGGCGATGGTCATCAGGTCGTCCTCTTCTCCGATTACCGCGCTGCTCAGCGACGACGGACGATCCACCAGATCCTGCGCGACCGACAGCTTGAATTCATGATACCCGCGAAATCCGAGCTTCCGGCAAAACCGGATGACCGACGTCTCGCCGACGCCCGCCTGCTCCGCCAAATCGGTTACGGTTGCCAGCACCGCTTCCTCCGGATTGGCGGTGACGGCGTCCGCCACCTTCTTCTCGGCTTTCGTCAGCGACGAATAGATGCTCGAAATCATGAGCAGCGTATTCGACTGACTCAGCTTGCTCCCTACTCTTGCCAACGTCATTCACCCGCTTTTTGTTACTTTTTTGTAGTTCAAGCATAGTAGATATAGCATCTGTTGACAAGATCGAATTGGGAGATTTATTTTTCCTGATATTAAATGGCGGAGAATTTCTCCACGCCTTCCTGTACGCTGCCTAACCTTCGAGTCCTGCTACGCAAAAAACGACGACTGTCCAATTACGCACATCAGCGCACATCCAATGGAGTGGTCTTCCCAAGGCGAATTTCCCTTAACGGTCTGGCTGACCGTTACGCGAACGAATCGGAGCGGATGACTGCCCCTAACGGTCTGGCTGGACCTCTGTCAAGAAAGTGGACACCTTTTAAGCGCATTTAGCTGATTTTTTTGTAATATATGGCCTCAAATCGATCCGGCGATACGTAACCCAAAGAACCATGGATTCTCTT
>NZ_JBEPYQ010000092.1:0-29845 GCF_041641335.1 Cohnella sp.
TCGCCATGCACGAAGGCAAGCTCTCCCCCGCCCAGCTTCGGGCATGGATCGCCAACCGCTTCTACTATCAGAAGAACATTCCGGTCAAAGACGCGTTAATCCTCGCCAAGCTGCCGTCCCGGGAGGAACGCCGCGAGTGGATTCAGCGAATTATCGACCATGACGGCCGGGAAGGCGAGGACGGCGGAATCGAGGCGTGGGTTCGGCTGGGCGAAGCCGCCGGCATTCCGAGAGAGGAAATGCTGGACGAACGCCGCGTCCTTCCGGCCGTCCGCTTCGCCGTCGACGCCTACGTGAATTTCTGCAGGCTGCAGCCGTGGCCGATCGCCGTCGCCTCCTCCCTGACGGAATTGTTCGCGCCGACTCTCGTCTCCAAGCGGATCGGCGTATTCGAGCAGCTATATCCCTGGATTCGTCCCGAAGGTTTGGCCTACTTCCAGGCCCGGCTTCACCAAGCGCCCCGCGACGCGGATCACGGCTTAAGCCTCGTTTTGCGCGAATGCGGCAATCGCGCCGAACAGGAGCAGGCGATCTCGGCTTTGCGGTTCAAGTGCGACGTCCTATGGGCGCTCCTGGACGCATTAAGCTTGGCCTTCCCTGACAGGGAGAACGGGCGATGAGCTCCCGGGCGCTGTCGGAAAGGCCGAGACTGCGAAGTCCGGGCCGCATGAAATACGACAAAGCCCGCCAGACCGAGCTGCTGCTGCTGCCGGAGCGGGTCGTGGAGCTTAACGAGGCGGCGGGAGCGATTCTCCGGCTCTGCGACGGGCAGCGCACGATTGTGCAGATGATCGGGGAACTCGAGACGAAATACGGCCAGAGCGGACTCGAAAACGATATCGTCGAATTTCTCGCTGCGTCTGCGGATAGAGGGTGGATCGAGTGATGCCCGTAAGCCTGCCGTACGCGTTGACCGCGGAACTTACGCATCGCTGCCCGCTCCGCTGTCCCTACTGCTCGAATCCGGTCGAGCTGCAGAAAAAAGAGAACGAGCTGCCGACCGACATGTGGCTGAACGTATTGGAACAGGCAAGCGAGCTGGGAGTCGCGCAAATCCATTTCACGGGCGGAGAGCCTCTGCTGCGCCCCGATCTGGAGCGGCTCGTCCGCCGCGCCCGCGAACTGGACCTCTATGTCAATCTCATCACGAGCGGCGTCGGATTAACGGATCAGCGCGCCAGTCGGCTCGCTGAGGCGGGCGTAGACAGCATTCAGCTTAGCGTGCAGGCCGCCTCTGCGGAGCTCGCCGACTCGATTGCCGGTTTCCCGGCTCACGAACTGAAACGGCAAGCCGCCCGGCGAATTCGCGCCGCTGGTCTCCCCCTGCACATGAACGTCGTGCTCCATCGGGCCAACCTTCATCTGCTCGGAGAGATCGTCGAGCTTTGCGCGTCATGGGGCGCGGAGCGGCTGGAGCTGGCCAATGCCCAATATTACGGATGGGCTATGCGCAACATCCGGCAACTGCTCCCGAGAAGAGAGCAGCTTCAAGAAGCCGAAGCCGCCTACGCGAGAGCTCAGGAGCGCTTCGGCGATCGCATCGAACTTTTATGGATCTTACCGGATTATTACGAAGAGTTTCCGAAGCCTTGTATGGGCGGCTGGGGCCAGCTGTCGCTGACGGTCGCGCCGGACGGTCGGGTTCTCCCCTGCACGGCGGCGTCGGACATACAGACGCTGTCTTTCGAAAACGTGAAGGAGCGCGAGCTGGCCTGGATCTGGCGCGATTCTCCTTCCTTTAACGCTTATCGGGGCTATGACTGGATGCCGGAGCCCTGCAGAAGCTGCGAGCGGCGAGAGCTCGATTACGGCGGATGCCGCTGCCAAGCCTTTCTGTTGACCGGCGACGCGCGGGCGGCCGACCCTGTGTGCGTACGGTCTCCTCACCGCGGCATCGTCGCGGATCGGGTTCACGCCGCCGCGCATGGGGATGCCGGCTTGTCCGTCTATTCTTACCGAGGCAGGTGATCGGCGAATGAACATATTCGACGCCCATTGCGATGTGCTCAGCAAGCTGCTGGAAAACCCGGAGCTTGACTTCGCCCATGGCCAAGACGGTCTGGACGTTACGCTGGAGAGAATGCTGGCATCGGGCATCGCCGTTCAGAATTTTGCCATTTATTTGCCCGAACGCTATTCCGGCGATTTCCGTCTCGTCCTGGAAAGCATCGACCTGTTCCACGAACGCATTCTTCGGGAGCCGCAAATACGGTTTATCCGCACGAAAGCCGATCTGCGGCTAGTTTCGAACGAGAACCGGATCGGCGCGCTGCTGGCTCTGGAAGGGGTCGATTCCCTGCATGGAAGCTTGGGCCTGCTTCGCATTCTGCAGCGGCTCGGGGTAACGACGGTCGGCATCACCTGGAACCGCGCCAACTGGGCCGCAGACGGCGTCCTCGAGCCGAGAAAGGGCGGATTTACCGCGGCGGGACTCGATTTAATCCGGGAATGCAACCGGCTGGGCTTGATCATGGACGTTTCCCATCTCTCCGAGAACGGGTTCTGGGAGCTTCTGGAGACGTCCCGCAAGCCGGTTATCGCTTCCCATTCCAACGCAAGCGCGATCAGTCCTCGAATGAGAAACTTGACGGATGCCCAGATTCGCGCCCTGGTAGCGGCGGAAGGCGTCATCGGAATCACGTTCGTTCCGCCGTTCGTAAGCGATGAGCAACCGGTCTCCATGGACAAAATCCTCTTCCATATCGACCATATTTGCTCCCTCGGCGGCAAGCGCCATATCGGATTCGGCTCCGACTTCGACGGAATCCGGCAATGGCTCGTTGGCCTGGAGCACGCGGGCAAATACGATCGATTGGTGAATCTTCTGTTGAAGCATTACCGGGAGGAGGATGTCGAGCTTTTCGTCTACGGCAACTGGTTTCGATTTTACATGGCGCACCTGCCGGACGAGATCCCGCCGGCTCAGGAAGCCGACGGAATCACCCTCGGATCATAATCGTTCGCAACCACGAAACCGACGGGCAGCGCGTCCCCGGCTTTTAACACCTTCTCTTGCCCGACGAACTTCGTCAGCCGCGTTTCGAACAATGCCGGGCGCTGCTCCCACACATCCTTCGCGACGGTCAATACGAAGCGTCCGTCCCGATCGGGGATCGTCACGGTGTAGGGCACCTCGGGCGGAACGTCGAGTCCCGCCAACAGGCCCGAGTACGTCGCTCCCTTCGCCGTCTCGCACATCAGCGTCGGCGGCTTATCGTCGATGATCGCGCCTTCCCGCGGCAGTCGAATCCGGATATCGACGCTGGTGCGCCGGGGAAGAACGAACGCCTTGCCTTCGGGCAGCGCGTACCGGCGCGACCCGACGATCACGGTAAGGTTCGTCTCCTCCTCTTCCGGCCAGTAAAACATCTCGTATTTCCCGTCTCCGTCCGTCGGAGTCGATTTGGCGAAGCCTTCCCCCCGGTCCCGGTCGATCCATACGACCGCTCCCTTCACCGGGTTGCCGTCCGCATCCTCCACCCGGCCGGCAATCCGATACTTGTCGACCTGGAAGAAGGATATCGCGTCATCTGCCTCGCTTCTGATCCGCGCCTGCACGTTAACCCTGCTCGCATCCGCTTCGTCAGGCTTCTCCCCGATTACCTGGATCGGGTGATAGACGGTAATCGCGGCGAAGGCGGACGACAGCCCGTCCACCTCCCGTTGCCCGATCGGCTTTCCCGCAATCTTCGCCTTATTTGCCGATACGAACCGGACGGGCGCATAAGCGAGCAGGCTGCGGTCGACTTGCAGGTCGAAGGAGCCGTCCTCTCCGGACCGAAGCCTTCTCTTATTCAGCCCGGTCTGCAGTTCGGCGCCCGCGACCGGCTGTCCGCCGCAAGTGAGCTTGCCCTTGACGGCAGCGATGTGGGAGCCGTCCGTCCGCCAGGTCTTAACGGTGAAGGAAGCCTTCTCAAGCTCGATTCGCGCTTGAGGAGCTTGCGCCGGCGCGTTCGCCCCGGCGCAAGTGCCGGTCCAGAGGGCTGCAGCCGCGGTGAGCAGCACGAACAACCTCATCTTAGTCATTTTGCTCACGTATGCAATCCCCTTATTGAGCCGAGTGCGCTCCGCCCGTGTCGGCTTCTCCGGCCGAGCCTTGCGTCTTGTCGCCGCCCAGCCCGAACATGTGCACTTTCGGTTTGGCTCCTCCCGTCGTGACGACGACGTATTCTTTGCCGTCGACCTTGAAGATCGAAGGCGCGGACTGCACGTTATCTCCGCTCGTCTGGAACGTCCAGATCACCTTGCCCGCCTTAACGTCCAGCGCATTGAGCTTGCCGTCCAGCTCGCCGAAGAACGCCAGCCCCGAGCCTGTGCTCGTCAAGCCGCCGCGCTGCTGATCCGCCGTCTTGATCTGGTAGGCTTGCTTGCCCGTATCCACGTCGATCGCGGTAATCGTGCCGTATCCTTTGACATCCGGCACCTCTTCGACCACCGTGCCGAAAGCCGCGGCCCCTGGGAAGTCCGGAGTAGCCGCCTCGTCTTCGTTCTTCGCTGCTTTGAAGATCGACGGCTGCTCGATGCCCGGAATCAAGACGTAATTCGTCGCGGGATCGTAGGATTCGGGCGCGTAATTTTCCCCGCCCAGCACTCCCGGATACCCGACCACCCCTTCGGCCGTCGGCTTCGGATGATCGATCTTGGCGAACGGAATGCCGTCCCACACGACGTCTCCCGTAGCGGCGTCCCAGGCAAACCACAGTCCGGACTTTCCCCCTTGGACGACGAGCTTCTTCTTCTCCCCTTTGACCGTTGCGTTGATGATCATCGGAGATGCCGCCGCGTCGTAGTCCCACAAGTCATGGCTGACTTCCTGCCGGGACCAGACGAGCTTGCCGGTCATCGCGTTCACGGCCACGACCGAGTCGGTGTGGGGATTGTCTCCCGGCCGGTTGGCCCCGTAGAAGTCCGGAGCCGGATTGCCCGTCGCGAAGTACACGAGATCGGTTTCTTCGTCGATCGCAACCGGATTCCAGACCGCCCCGCCCCCTTGAAATCTGCTGTTCGCCAGCCAATCCTGGCCTTTGGGCGGCACGGTCCAGAACGGGGAATCCCAGGCCGGCGTCAAGTCGCTCGCCCTGAACGCGGCGACGAAACCGCGAACGCCGTTGTCGCCGCCGCTGCTTCCGATATAGACGTTGCCTTTGTAATACTGGGGAGCGGTCGTCTCGTAGTACCCGTTCTCCAGCGTGACCCCGTCGATATAGTCGGACAGCTTGATCATCTTGACCAGCTCGCCGGTTTTCTGATCCAGGGCAATGAGCGAATTGTCGATCGCAAGCGTGAACACTTTGCCTGCCCCGACCGCAACGCCGCGGTTCGCGATAATGCCCGCCTTGGCGAACGTCGCCGCTTGCTCGGCCGTCGGTTTCCAGTGCCATATTTGATTGCCGGTTACGGCATCGAACGCGAACACCTGATTGCCCGCCGTCGTGACGAAGACGACGCCGTCGACGACGACCGGATAAGACTGGTTCCCGTTCTTGACGTCCTTGTCCAGCGCCTTCAAGTCCGCAGACCAGATGACGCCCAGATCCTGGACGTTCTCGGCGGTAATCTCGGTGAAAGGGACATGCCGAGTATTGGCCAACGTATACCCGTAAGAGCCCCAATTATCGAAGGATGCGCCGGTCGCTCCGGTTGCGGTCGGCGGAGTCGTAGCGGTCTGTTCCGGCGTCGGCGTAGGTGAAGCTTCGTTGTCGTTCCTCGTGCAGGCGCTGATCGCCAATAATAAAGCCAGCGCCGCTCCGATTAGGGCATGCGTTTTTTTCACGGTCGTAACCCCCAACGTCTAATGTACGGTTTCGCGGCTCATGAATCATCCAGCTTCACGCAATATCCGCTGATTATGGTATTTCCAATCCGATGTCAATTAAGTCAGATCCGTACGCACGAAAAAACCGCCAAGGATTCGGATTCCCTTGGCGGTTCTATCCATGATATCCGTAAGAGTGATGCTGCGCCGCGCTGTTTTCGTTTCCGAGGGTGCGATCGTCAATTCGGCGCGCTCTTGGCATCGAGGGCTTCGGCAGCCGCCGCCTCCTTGGCCTCCTGTTGATCGTACAGCTTTCCGAGCTTCCATCCGATGCCGACGTTCACCACTGCCATTGCCGCGAATAAGACGACGTCTCCCCAAGGCTCCGGAAGCAGCAGGTCGGCCAAGAGCCAACCGCCGGTCATCGAGGCCCCCATAATCGCGCCCTTGACGGCCGAATTGAAGTAAGCTCTGCCCATTGGCACACCCTCCTATAGCAGTTGTGATCCGTTAGGATTTTACCGGAAATTTTTCCTTACCCCTACCGTATGTAGGAAGAGCTTGGACTTATACCATGCAGCAGCCATGCGACAGGACGGATTGACGTTCAGGCGGTCTGCTTCCCATCTGCCTATCCGACTATTGCAAGATTCCTTTCTCTTTTCACTAAAAAATGACGAAGCTCGCGCGGCGGCATACAGCCGGATATTGTAATTTGACAACCTTAGGGATGAGCTGTATTATTGTTTTTTTCATCTAGCAGCTGTTCACATCGAGGATAAGGAGAAATCGGTTTTGGTTTTTAGCTCGGTCAGCTTTATATTTTTCTTTCTGCCGCTTGTTCTTGCGCTCTATTTCGCCGTGCCGTTCAAATTGAAAAATACCATTCTCCTACTATTCAGCCTCGTCTTCTATGCCTGGGGCGAACCGAGATATGTCCTTTTGATGATCGTGTCCATACTCCTGAACTACGGTTATGGGATCTGGTTGGATCGATCGCAGCGCGACAAGAACAAAGCGTTCGTCCTTTCGTTTGCGATCGTTATGAATATCGGTCTTCTGGGCTTTTTTAAGTACGCGAACTTTACGGTCGACTTCGTCAATTCAGCCTTGAAAACGAATCTTGAACTGCAGCCGATTCCTCTGCCGATTGGCATATCTTTTTATACGTTCCATGCGTTAAGCTACTTGATCGATGTATACCGAAAAAAAGAAGAAGCTCAGCGGAATCTCTTCAAATTATCGCTGTACATCACCTTTTTCCCGCAGCTTGTAGCCGGCCCTATTATTCGTTACGATGCCGTCGCTCAGCAGCTTGACCGGCGCGCATTCTCTTCCGAGCAATTCGCCGAAGGGATTCAACGCTTTATACTGGGCCTCTCCAAAAAAATTCTGCTGGCGAATCCTCTCGGATTAGTCGCGGACAATGTGTTCCTGACATCGGCGGACGATCTGTCGGCCGGAAGCGCTTGGATCGGAATTATCGCATATACGCTGCAAATTTATTTCGATTTCTCGGGGTACAGCGATATGGCAATCGGTTTGGGTAAAATGTTTGGATTCGAATTCGCGGAAAACTTCAAATATCCCTATATATCGAAGAGCATATCGGAATTTTGGCGACGCTGGCATATTTCCTTGGGCAGTTGGTTCAGGGATTACGTATATATTCCTCTCGGAGGAAGCCGGGTCGCTCGTTGGGAGATGTACCGCAACTTGTTTATCGTGTGGACGCTAACGGGGCTCTGGCACGGGGCCAGTTGGACTTTCGCAGCTTGGGGCCTCTACTTCGGGGTCCTGATCGCGCTGGAAAAAGCCGGTCTGGAAAAGCTGTTGTCCAAGCTTTTTCCCTTGAATCACGCCGTCGTGCTGGTGCTTGTCATGATGGGTTGGGTGTTTTTTCGGGCCGACGATTTTGGCTACGCCACCGCTTTTATGGCTTCGATGTTCAATTGGCGCGGCAACGGGCTATTTGACGCCCAAGCGCTCTCGCTGCTCTATATGAATTGGCACTATCTTATCCTTGCTGTTATTGCGGCTACGCCATTGTTTTCGAAATTGCGAGAGCTGCGGTCCAGTCCGCGGTTAGGCGGAATACAAGCGGCCGCTTCGTTCGTATTCTACTTCACCTTGTTCGCTGAAGTGATCTTGCACCTGATTAATTCGTCGTACAACCCTTTCTTGTATTTCCGATTCTAGCATTCATAAGGGAGAATGACTATGAATAAATCGACATCGGTCTTATACATCGCTGCATTCCTAACGATTATTGGCGGCTTCTCGTTGGCCAGCCTCCTGATGCCGGACAGGAACTTCTCGGCAAGCGAAAATCGAGCGTTAGCCGCACGGCCTGATTCCCGGATCGACTCCATTACGTCGGGAACGTTCTTCAAAGAGATGAATCAATATTTGAACGACCAAATTGCGTTGCGCGACCAGTTGGTTGCCCTGTATCAGAAGCAGCAGGGATCCAAGATTTTCGACGTGATGCTGTTCGAAAACTTGTTCCGCGCCAACTCGCCGCAGAAACCGGAAGACGGCACGCCGGTCGAGGATGCGCGCATCCTATCCAAGCTTGTGCTGATTAATCAGAAGTGGATTCTTCCTCTCCCCGGCAAGGCCGTCTATATGCAGAATATCGATGCGGCAGCGCATAAGCTGAACGAAGCGGTCAAGTTCGCCGCGGATCAAGGGACGGAATCGTATTTCATCTTCAACCCGTCAAGGACCAAGGCGCTGATGCACCTGTACCCGCCTTTTTTGCGAACCGATTCGTATGACAGATCCAAGGAGTATTTTTTATCGAAATTAGAGAAATATGTGAACGTCGTGGATACGGGGAAACGATTCGATTCTTTTACGAATGCGGAGCGGGAACAGTTGTACCTGGAGACTGACCATCACTGGAATATCGCAGGCGCGTTCATCGCTTACCAGGAAATGATCGCACAGCTCTCCGAACGGTCGCCTCTATTTGAGGATGTTCCTATGTCTTTGAATGAGATCGACGTCGGGCAACTGACGGATGGCCGATTCGAAGGGAGCTACAATAGTCAGATTAACGATGCCGTCAATCCCGATCAAGCGGATCGAACGACGATCTACGAGCCCCGAACCCCGCTCGAATTAACTCGGTTTGAAGTCGTTAACAAGGACGGCACGCACCCCCCCCTGGATTTTAACGAGTTTTACGGATTCAAGCGAGGTCAAAGCGCGTATACTTACGGCTCCATCTACGGGGGCGACAGGCAAAAAATCGTTTACGAGAATGCAAGGGCGAACAACGAGTTAAATGTTCTGCTGTTGAAGGATTCGTATATGAATCCTCTTACCCCGTACTTGGCCCGGCATTTTCGCAAGCTGACCGTTCTCGATAATCGTTATTATTCGGAATTCAGCTTGCGTAACGTTCTTGCGAACGAGCATTACGATCTGCTGCTCGTCGCGTTTCACGACGATAATTTGTTCAGTGGAAATTACGAATTCGAGAAAAAGAACGGCCAATGATTGAACGCAGCCTAAGCGGCTGCGTTGAGATCATAAAGAATCCATTCCCTTGACGGACTCCCGGTACTCCTGCGGCGTCATGCCCATTTTCTTGCGGAACAGCCTCGTGAAGTAAGGAGCGGATTCGAATCCGACTTCCGAAGCGATATCGTGAATTCTTTTATCCGATTGCTTAAGAAGCAGCTTCCCTCTCTGAATTCGCGTTTCGTTAATGTACTCCAGCAGCCCCTGACCGGTCATTTGCTTATACATCCGGGAAAGGTACGGCGGGCTCAAATAAACGATCTCGGCCAGCTTCGTCAGCGAAAGCTCTTCATGCAGAAATTGGTGAACGTAGCTGTGGATGCGATCGACGATCCCGTGGCTGCGTTCCTTCTGGAGCTTGCCGTTATGCTCCGCAATGCGGACGCCGAGCTCTCCGAAAAACGCCAGCATCGCCTCCAGCCCCGCATGCTGGTTCGGATTGTAGATTTTATCGATTTGAACGTCGGCCTCCACCGCGTCGATCAGCTTCCTTTTATTCAGATAGGTCAAGAAAAACGCGGAGAGATGGGAGAACAGTTCAAGCCCGAGCCACTTGCCCTCTTCGCTGGCGAACAGCTCCCCCTTTACCCGAAACAAGCTTTCGTATAGCTGTTTAAGTTCTTCGGTTTGCCCGTTATCCATCGAAGATTCCAGCAAATCCAGCTTATGAATATTGGACCGGAGGCGGCCGATTTCCAACAGCAGCGAGCTGGACCCTCGCCTTTCGTCCTCCTCTCTATCCGCAGATTCCGTCATCAAAACCTCTTCGCCGGCGGCCATGCAGAAGGTTAATTGCAGCTTCAGGTCCTCAAGCAGGCTCCCGGCATCCTCCCAGCTTACTGGCCGTAATGACAGCGCGATGGAAAACGGGATGCGCAGCATGCTTTTGCAGGCGGTCTGAATCCGTTCGGCCCCGTCGCCGATCGCTTTCTGCGCGCTTTCCATCGATTCTCCCCTTTTCGGTTGAAGCAGCCATACCGTGCGCGTACGGTCGTACTGGAAGAAGACGAAACGCAAGTCCGATTGGAAGTACTCCTCCGCGATATTGTAGATGGAGTAGAACAGCAGCGCCCGATCCGCGGGTGCCGAGAACGAGCCCCACGCGTCGATTCGCCCGAGCATCGCGCACACCGGACGCTCCGGATCGAGGTCGATGTCCAACTCGGCGAAACGTTTCTTTCGGGCGGCCAGACTATCGACATCTCCCTGAAGGAAGTCGATCAAGTAATCCCGGCGCAGCGACGGCAAGGCCAGGTGAACCTGCTGTCGGGCCTTCTGCATGATCTGCTTGTCGTTTAATTCCGATTCGATATCGGCGATCGCCTTCTCAAGGGCGCTAACGATCGCCCCGTCCCCTTCGGTCTTCAGCACGTAATCGACCCCGCCTTTGCGCATCGCGGTCTGCACGTAATCGAAGTCGTTATAGCCCGTGAGGAAGATAACCCGGCACCTCGGACTTGTCGCCAGAATCGCGTCCGCCAGCTCCATGCCGCTCATGCCGGGCATGCGAATATCCGTCAGCAGAATATCGACCTTGCCGGGGCCTAGCTTGGCCAGCGCCTCTTTGCCTGAATACGCCTTGGTCACATTAAGCTGCAGTTTCGGCATATCGGCAAGCGCCTCCACCAGATAGTTCACGGCGAGCGGCTCGTCGTCCACGATCAGCACGTTCATCATGATTGGCCCTCCTCGATGTCGATGGACGGTTCCGTCGTCTCCGAATCGGACAGCGGAAGCACTACGGAGACCGTCAATCCTTCTCCTTCTATATCCAGTCTGATACCGGCGGAATCCCCGAACTTCAGCCTGAGCCTCCGATGCACGTTCAGCAAGCCTGTTATTTCGGTTTCGTGCGTTCCTTGCGCAAGCTTTCTTCGCCATTGCTCCAACTGCTCCGCCGTCATGCCTGCGCCGTTATCCGCGATAAAGACGACCGCAGCGGGTTCCCCGGCAGAAGTCCGCTCCTGCCGAAAGCCGATCCGGAGCAGGCACTCGTCCATATCGCCGCCGAATCCGTACTGATAAGCGTTTTCCGCTATTGGCTGGAGAATAAGCCGAGGGACTTGAAGCTCGCGCACCTGCTCCGGCGTCTCTTCCATTTCCACGCGGATTCGATCGCCGAAACGGATCGATTGGATTTCAATGTAGGAGCGGACGTGCCGCATCTCGTCCTCCAGACGGACCTCGTCCTTTCCGTTCCTGGTGATATATTGGTAGTAATCCCCGAGAAAACGGGTGAACCGGGTCGCGTTGTCGATATCGTAGGCTTTGGTCATCCGGTAGATCAAGTAAAAGCTGTTATAGAGAAAATGGGGATTGATCTGCGATTGCAGTTGTTTCAGCTCCGACTGCTGCAATCTGATCTTCTGCTCGTACACTTCATAGACCAACTTGTTCAAGTGGGCGACCATATCATTAAACTTCTCGTACAAGTAGCGGAATTCGTCGTTGCTCTCGTGACGGATTTCGACCTGCTTGATCCCCGACTCTACTTTGCGGAATGCGCCTACCAGCTTTCGCAGAGGCCGATGGATAATGCGGTAGATCCAATACGCGAACACTGGGATAACGATAATGGCGGCCGCCAAGACGATCCATAGATACATTCGGTATTTCAGGAGCGGCCCCATCACCTCCCGCTCCGGCACATATACCAAGAGATGGAGATCAAGAGCCTGCGAGTAGAGGGAGGTGATCAAATAATCGCCGTCCTCCAACGCCAGCGTGGACGTCCGAGCGACCGCTCCGCTTGCGTCCCCGGTTCCATCCTTCAACCAGCGGTAAGGCTCTCCGTTCCACTTCTCCTGTATTTTCCCGAAAGAAGCCCGATGCTTCCCGCTCACGATGACGGCGCTTTCGCTTACGAGCGCAGCCCCGCCGCTGTCATAGCCCGGCAGCCGCTCGAGAAATCGATACAGAGCCGGGACGGACAGCTCCAGTTCCAGAATAAAATTCGGATTGCGGTGCTCCAGATTGTAAGCGCTGGGGTAGTATTCGCGGATGTAAAACCGTTCGTTCTGGCGGGCGAAAGGATGCGCCGGACTGAGCGAGCCTTGCTTCACCTTGTCCAGCATCTCCTGATCCAGCTTTGCGACGTCGCCGTCCGACGACACCAAGCGCTCAATAGACGGAATGTAGGCTCTTGCGTTGGCGATATACACGCTGGATTCCTTGATCATTCTTAGCCTTGCCTGAAGCCGCTTTACCGCGGAAAGCCGCTCATACGTCGACATCCGCTGAACCATCAACGAAAGAGCGTCCAAATCCTCGTCGTTCATGAACTCCCGCTGCAGGGCCGCCAAACGTTCGATTTCCGTTTCCAGCGTCAGCAAATAAAACTGGATCTGCTGCTGCAGCGACTTCGAAATTTCCTTGTCGACGATTCCGGCTCCCTTGTCGCTGATCACCCCTCCCAAAACGAGCAAAGGCGTCATAACGAGGAGAAAGGCAAGCACGAGCTTGCCGAAAATCGAAATGCGTTTTCTCGAAGATAGATGATGCATGCCTGCGCCCCTCTCTGAAGAAGGAAGCGGATCGCTCGCATTCCTTTTAACAACCTATGCTACTCCTTCACGCTTCCGAGGACAATCCCTTTTGTAAAATGGCGCTGAAGGAGCGGATAGACGAGCAGCACCGGGATCGAACCGACGAAGAGCTGGGCCGCCCGCGCCGTACGGTCGGAAACCATGGCGAGAACCTCCATGTCCGTCGAACTGTTAATGATCGATTGAATGCCCACCACGACGGTATACAGATAGCTCTGCAGCGGATAGTGATCCGGGGAGTTCATGAACAGGATGCCGTCGAACCAGGCATTCCAATGCATGACGATCGAGAACAGCGTTACCGTCGCGATGGACGCCGACGACAAGGGAACGAAGATTCCCCACATGATCCGCCAATGGCCGGCGCCGTCGATCAGGGCCGCTTCCTCCAGTTCCTTCGGCAGGTTCCGGAAGAAATTGAGCAGGATGACGATATTGAATACAGGCACCGCCGTATGCAGAACAAGCACCCAGATCGTATCCAGAAGGCCGAGGAAACGCATCGTCATGTACATCGGAATGATTCCGCCGCTGAACAGCATCGTGAAGACGAAGATCCAGACGTAGATCGTCCGGCCCGCCAATGCCTTCGCATCCTTGGACAGCGGGTACGCGACCAGAATCGTGATCGTCATATTGATCGTCACGCCGAGCAGCACCCTCAGGAGGGTAACCCCCATCGCGTTCATGAAGGCCGATTCGGTCAGCACGAACTCATAGGACTTGGTGGTGAATTCAACGGGCCACAGGAATACCTCGCCTGCAGTCGCCGCGGAGTTGGAACTGAACGATACGGCGAAGAGATGGATCAGAGGCATCACGCACAGGAGCGCCAAGGCGGTAAGAAAGCCATAATTCAGCATTTGAAATATCCGGTAGGTCGGCGACTTATGTCCGCTCACAGGGGCACCTCCTTAGAAAATACGATAATTGGCAAAGCGGTAAGCCAGAAAATAAGAGACCGAGATCAGTAGCAGCGAGACGACCGACTTAAGCAGACCGACCGCGGTGGCCAAGCCGTACTGCGCTTCCTCCAATCCGATCCGGTACACGAAAGTATCTATAATATCGCCGCTCTCGTATACGGCTGGTCCATACAAATTGAAGACTTGCTCGAAGCCCGCGTTCATAATGTTTCCGATGCTGAGCGTCGCCATGAGGACGATGATCGGCATCATGCCCGGCAAGGAAATATGAAGCGTCTGCTTCCATCGGCTCGCTCCGTCCACCAACGCGGCTTCGTACAACGCGGGATTGATGCCGGCCAGCGCGGCCAAATACACGATCGTGCTGAAGCCGAATTCCTTCCATTCGTTGGAAATGACCAGCGTATAGGGAAACCAGTCGTTGCTTCCCAAGAAAAAGATGCTGTCAAAGCCGAGCCATACGATGAATTGGTTCACGACGCCTCTGCTAGGCGACAGAATATCGATCAGGATACCGCTCAGAATGACCCACGAAAGAAAATAAGGCAAATAGATCAACGTCTGAATCGTTCGCTTGTACGCTTCCTTGCGGATTTCGTTCAATAGCAGCGCGATGGACACGGGTACGACGATACCCGCAACGATTTTCATGGATGCGATAAACGTCGTATTCCACAAAATCTGTGTGAAGTTGGGCAGCTGAATCATATAACGAAAGTGCTGGAGTCCGACCCACTCCGATCCGAATATTCCTTTGACCGGCACGAACTTCTGGAACGCGATTACGATTCCGGCCATCGGAATATAGCTGAAAATCAGAATCGCGATCAGGCCCGGAATCAGCATCAGGTGCAACGGTGCTTGTATCCGCCATTTTTTTAACATTGCAGTCTCCTCCGGCAAGAAGTAAGGGAGAAGGCGAACATTCGCCTTCTCGCCGACATCGCGCTGTTACTTTCTTTCGTTTACTTCTTCCGTGATCTGGTCGCCTCCGAGCTTCTTCCACTCGCTCGCGAACTTGTCGAATTCGGAGATCGGAGATTCGCCCATAATGATCTTCGTGAAGGTCTCGTCCTGGTATTTCTTCAAGGAAGCCATCTTCTCCGACATGGTCGGCGTTGCCGCGCCTTGGAACGCGTTGTAGATGCCTACGCCGTTCCGGTCGTAATGGTCGATGACGCTGTAAGAGCCCTCCGCTCCGAAGACGATCGTCGAGAACCACATCGTCTCGTCTCCTTCCGCGTACTTGGTGAGGCGATCGTAATGAACGTTGGCGGGAAAGCCCAACTGACTGCCGTCGTTCTTGGCCAGCGCTTCTTGGACGAGTCGGAACGCGTCCAGATTGACGTTCAGCGGATCGATGAGAACAGGATGGTACTTGCCCGGGAAAATGCCGTTGTCCCTGGAGATGAACGGATTCGGATCGGGCGCGTAGCTGGTCAGGTAATAGTGCTCCAAGTAAATGTTCGCCAGTTGAATCATCGCTTCCGGATGCTGGGCGCCTTTCTTCACGACGAAGAAGTTGTTGGCCGTGTCGTTCAGTTGAGGTTGAACGGGGCTTCCGTCCGGCGATACGATCGGGTAGACTTTCCATTCGGCGTCCGGATTGTTGTCCTTGTTCGCTCTGTGGATGTGCCCCCCGTCGGATACGGTGCCGTAGGCCAGTCCCAGACGGCCGCCAGCGATATCCTCCGCGATTTTGTTCCAGTCTTTGACCGTGAATTCGCGATCGATGATGCCTTGCTTATACAGCTCGCTCAGCTTCTCCAGCGCCGTCTTCATCTCCGGCTGAATCGAACCGTAAACGAGGTTGCCGGCGTCATCCTTCAGCCAGATGTCGGGATACGCGTTAAATCCGTTGAAGAAGCCTTTCACCGTGCCGTGCGCCTGGAACAAATCCTTGTTCAGCCCCAGGCCGTGCGTATCGTTCTTGCCGTTCCGATCGGGGTCGTCCTTGACGAAGGCCGTGGCGATCCTGATCACGTCGTCGATCGTCTTCGGTTCCGGCAGATTCAGGTTCTTCAGCCAATCGTAGCGCAAGTAGATCATCTCGGCCGTGCTGACCCCACCGTTCACCTGCATCTGCGGAATGCCGAGCAGCTTGCCTTCGTACGTAGCCGCCTTGAGCGCCGTGCCGTTGTCTTGATTCAACAGCTCTTTCAGGTAGTCGCTTCCGTACTGGTCCAACAGCGTCGTCAAATCCTCGAGCTGATCTTCCTCCGACAGTCTGAGCAATTCTTCTTTGTTGACCATCATGAAATCCGGAATGTCGCCCGATGCAATGGAGATGTTCAGCTTCTGGCGATATTGCGATTCGTCTACGACCCACAGATTTTTGACGTTGATGCCGTATTGGTCCTTGAAAATATCCGTCCATATGTTATTGTCGATCGACTTGCCCTCGTCGTACTTGAACGCTTGATTGACGGCCCGCACGGTCGTCACTTCGATCGGAGGGTCGTATTTCCCCAGCGGTCCGGTTACCGCCGAGGCCGCACCCTTGCTCTCTCCCGCTGTTTCGCTTGAAGGCGCGGAGGAGGCGTTCCCTCCGTTCGTCGAATTCGAACAAGCGCCAAGCGTCAGCGCGGACGCCAGCAGCAAGCCCGACGCGATTTTTGCCGTTTTTTTCTTTTCCATGTGTACCCCTCGCTTCATCAGGTTTGTCCTTTGCCTTTTCATTATAGATGCGGCTGTAAGCGCCTCGATACGGGACGATTTTGCGGTCCTTGCCTGATTTTACGCGAATTGCGGATCGGCGGACGCAAGCCGTTCGTTTCCTGCGATCCGAATCAGGATTGTTGGAAGTTCAAGGCATCGCGCTTTGGCGGAGACGGACGGTCGCTTGCCCTGTAGAGGAGCGTGTACGAGGATTTCAGCTCCGGACGGCCCGCGACGACCAGCTCGAGCTCCATTCTTTCGGCGTCTGCAGCCGGAAGCAGGAATCTCGCGGTCGGCCCTCTTCGGTTGCGGTTTGCCTGCAAGCCGTCATAATCCCAGGCCAGCAGCAGCCGGCGCTCGTCCGAACCCAGCTTCAGGTAAGCTTCTACCCTTCCGCCAGGCACCTCTTCCGGGCTATCGTTCAGCAGCCATAGCTCCGGCTCGAACCAGTCTCCCTCGCGCCAGACGAACTTCGGAATGCGAGCGCTCGCAAGAACGGGCCTGCACGAAGCTTGTACGGCGTAATAGGCCGGCTTCGGCTTGTCGGGCCACATGACGATGCTGTTGTTCGCCGCCGCGGGCCAAGCCTCGTTGAAGCACCAGTTCAGCGCCATGGAGCATTTCGGCTTCTGCCGTCTGGCTTCTTCATAGATGCACTTGTAGCCCTCCGATTGCAGCAGCTGACCGTATTCCACGAGCTGTTCCAGCGTCTCGTAAGGCCCGAAATAGTCATCCAGCTGATCCTGCATCAGCCACATTTCCGGAGACAAGGCATGTAACGCATGATGGCTTTCCCATGCCGTACCCGGTCTTGGCGGGAAAAGCTCGTCCTCGGGAATAAAGCTTTGCAGCTGCTCGACGGAGGCCGGCGAAGGGACGCCGAATTCGGTATACGCGGTGTTGCTCGCCTTCGGCATCGCCTCCAGCACGTCTTCCCCCGTACGGTAGCGGAACATGTAATGGCCGTGTCCCATACCCTCCAGCGGCGAAGTCATAAGGAAAGGCGTTGCCGGATCCAGCTCGAAGCAGTTGGCGTTGAGCAGCCGAAGCGGCAGCGATTGATCGGTCATCTTCGACCAGGCGTTAAACAGCTCGTTCCCCCCGCACCACAGGACGACAGAAGCATGCTTGCGAAGCCGGGCGACGATCGAACGGGATTCCTGATCCAGCACGCGCAAATATTCGGGGGTGTCCGGATACAGGTTGCAAGCCAGGGGGAACTCCTGCCACACCATCAGTCCCATCACGTCGCATTGCTCGAAGAAAGCTTCCTTATTGACGATTCCCCCGCCCCAGACGCGGAGCAGATTCATATTCGCCGACTTGGCCAGTTCCAGAAGGCTGCGGTAGTCATCCGAAGAGATCGTGCCCGGGAAAATCGAGGGATTAACCCAGTTCGTCCCCTTGCAGAAGATCGTCCGGCCGTTGATCTCCATCGTGATCGGAGGAAGGCTGCGGCTCTTCGGGAATTGCGAAGGCTCCTTCCAGCCTCCTTCGTGAACGACCAGCCGGACCTTTCTAAAACCGATCGCTTGTCGATGGACTTCCGCTTCGCACTCGTCTTCACCCGCCCCCGACAAGTAAACCTCGGATCGATAGAGCGGTTGATCGCCTTGATCGTGAGGCCACCACAGGCGAGGCTGTTCGATCGTCCCGACCGCTTGAACGGAATCGCCCGCAACCGGAATCGTCCGCTCGAACACCGGATTTCCTTCCGGATCCGCAACCTTCCATACGCATACGCATTCGTCCGTGCCGGCGCCGTTAAATCTTGCGCTTAACGTCAACTCCGCCCGACTCCTATCGGAATTCAGTTCGTATCGGACCTCGGCGTGCGCGATGTGCGCCTGCGAGCGGACCTCCGCATACGTTTCGTCCCATATGCCGAGCGGGATCAGCCGGGGATGCCAATCCCAGCCGTAGCTGACGGCGGGCTTGCAGCTATGGGCCGCCTGGGATCTCCCTTCCGCTCCTTCAAGCCTGGGGGCCGGTTCGATGACGATTTCCAGCTCGATTCTTCCATCGGCGTCCATTCGTTCCGTGAGATCCAGCTCGACGGGAGTGAACATGCCTTCTTGCGACAGAATCGTCCTGCCGTTCGCGCGGATATGGAAATGATAATCGATGCCCTTCGAAACGAAGATCAGCCGCCGCCCCCCTGCTGCCTGTCGGGTTTCCAGCTTGGAGCGGTACGTCCAGTATTTCCGCTCCATCCACTCGTATTGGCGCCAATTGTCTCCGTACGTATGATCTCCCCAATTTTCCGCGTTCGCCCAGTCCAGCTGGACGGCGCCGGGCACGATGGCGGGCACCCAGCGCTTCGGCGCTTCCGACAAGCTGTCGCTCCAGCCGACTTCCCACTGCATTTCGATTTTGCTTCCCATGTTTTAGCCTCCCAGCCTATTATGACTTGCGTATGATCCGCCTAGACAGACCGTTATTCCCGCCAAATCCGCATCGACGTCCCGTATAACGGTCTGGCAGACCGTTATTCCCGCCAAACCTGCATCGACGTCCCGTATAACGGTCTGGCAGACCGTTATACCCGCCAAATCCGCATCTACGTTCCGTATAATGGTCTGGCAGACCGTTATTCCTGCCAGATCCGCATCGACGCTCCGAATAACGGTCTGGCAGACCGTTATTCCTGCCAGATCCGCATCGACGCTCCGAATAACGGTCCGGCAGACCGTTATTCCCGCCGTATTCGGCAATTTGTCGAGAGGAAGAGTAGCGCTGCTTCGAGTGAAAAGATAAGAGCTGCCCCTAAAAGTCACTTAAGGGACAGCCTCGTGCGATTCCGATCAATCGTGCGCGTGCAGATTCCGGTTCAAAACCTTCTCGCCCGCAATGCCCTGAACGAGTAATGGAACGGTGCATGCAATGTCTCCGTACGTGTTGATGATAGTATCGATGGATGCTTCGTACTCCTTATGGACGAACGGGTGAAAATGCGAGACGAAAATAATCGGGGTACCCATCTTCGTCCAACCGCCCATCATATTTCTAGCGACTTCGTCATGAAGACGGACGACGTTCAGGCCGTAGCTCAGCCTGCTCCCGATCGAACAGACGATCAAGTCGAAGCGCTTCTCGGCAGCGGTGTGGCATAACGCGTCGGGGCCCGGATCGATCCACTGCTCGACCTGCTCGGTAAAGCCGCCAAGCGCCTGCTTCATGCTGGCGAGCAGCGCTTCGTTCCGATCGGCATTGTTCATAATGACGGCATGCAGCACCTTCGTTTCCTTGCCGATCGGGAACGGAACAATCCCCTCCCGGTCGCGCACGACCGTGATGCCTCGCTCTACGACTTGCCTTGCAACCGCTTCGTGTGCCGCAAGGTCCGGTACCTGCTTCGGCGCAGCTTCCGTGGCTCGGAACAGACCGAACTGCTCCTTCAACGCGATAATTCGGGCCGCCCGGTTGCGCATCGTTTCGAGCTTAAGCGTTCCGTTCTCCGCTCTTCGTTCCATCTCCTCGTAGAACCGCTCGTCCATTCGAGGGAAGAGGAGCATGTCGCAGCCGTTCTCCAAAGCCGCAGCGCAGGCGTCATAGTAATTCATATAGCCGACGATGCCGCCCATCTCCATGGCATCCGTCACGATCAGCCCTTCGAAGCCCAGTTCTCCGCGCAGCAGGTCGACCAGCAGCCGCTTCGAGACCGTCGCCGGAGGATACAGCCCGCGCTCGTCCGGCTCGTCGAAGGCCGGCAGCGCGATATGGCCCGGCATCAAGGCCATTGCGCCCCGATCGATCAAAGCTTGAAAGACGCGCCCGGGGCCGTCAAACCAGGCAGCTCTGTCCAGCGGGAGCGACGGCGTTGTCAAGTGATGGTCCCAAGAGGTATAGCCGTCCCCCGGAAAATGCTTGATCGTCGCCATCATCCCGTTTTCCTGCAAGCCCGCCATATAGGAGCCCGCCATCTTGACCGCGTGTTCGGGACGGACTCCCGGGCTTCGCATACCGACGACGGGACTGTCCGGGTCGGCCGCCAGATCGGCTACGGGCGAGAACGTCCAGTTGTATCCGAGCTCGCCCGCCTCGAGGGCGGCGATCTTGCCGGCTTCGTAGGCAAGCTCCTCGGAATTCGTCTGGCTAAGCCCCATCATGTAGGGAAACTTGGTCGCGCCCAGGATCATGTTGCCGGGCCCGCATTCCAAGTCGCTGACAATAAAAGGCGGAAGCTTGCAACCAGCCTTGAACTTCCCGATGATTCGTTCAAGCTCGCCTCGTTCCATCGGATGGAAGAACATAGCCCCGAATTCTTCCAGCCTTTCTTCTCCGATCCGTCCGAAGGTCGGACAGCAGATTTGATTGAGGAGCTCCCTGAAGGACAGCGCCGCCGCCGCGCGCTCGGAACTGTCCGCTACTCGAATACGGTATTTCATCGTTGATCCGTCCCTTCTCTTCTACCGTTACCAAGTGATGCTGACGCTGCCGTTTACCGAACGCGCGACGATTTTGTTCTCCCGTCGCTCGAACGAAATGGCTTCCCCGTCCGCATGTTCCGCGCGAAGCTCCACCAGGCCGGCCTCGAGCGCGGCCAGCGGCGGATACACCGTCAGCACGGCATCCGCCAGACCGCTGACGACAAGCTGACGCACCGACTGCTTTCTGCGAGTCGGTATAGCGCTCATCTCCCGGCAGCTCACCTGGGAGGGGCCGATCTGCTCGGCGAAAATCCGGCATTCCTCATGGAACGTCCGGTCCAGCGCGTACGCCGCGCAGCCTTGGCCGATCACGGACGTCTGTCCGGTGATAACCGGTTCGCCGTCCGGAAATCGCAGGCGGAACGACACGGACGTATCCTTCTTGCAGCCGACGAAAAAATAGCCATTGTCGTGCCGCTTGACAAACAGGAGCGCGGATGCCGAGCTCTGGGCGTATTTGTTCTGCATGACCGTATAACCGAAATGCCGGAGCACGGAACGGACGGCGCTCGACGAATCCGCCCATTCGTCTGCCTGACGTACCGGCAGATGAGTGACGCCGGACGGCTCGAACGGAAGCGAGCCCCGCACCCATCCTGCGCGCCCGCCGTTCCATTCCGGCAGGGAGCGGCTTAGCGCGAATGCGCGCCTCTCCTCGCCTTGCCTCACCTCGCAGACGACTGCCGTATGTGCATCGGTCCCGACCGCCAACGTCTCCGCCAGTCCGCCGTCTCCGATTAAGCCGTAGTGGCGCAGCTTGCGAGCCCGGGTATCCTCCCGTTCCAAGCCGTCTTCCATGCCCGTCAGACGGTACTCGAACTCGCCCTCAAGCGGCTGCGCGTTTTGCAGCCGAAGCAGTTCAAGCAGATGCGCGTCGCGCACGGCGCCGTACAGCAGCACTTGTCCGCCTCGCCGTACATAATTCGCGACCGCTTCCGCTTGTTCGCCTTCCAGCCAGCCCGTCGCCACGAACAGGATCGTATCGCGCAGCTTGCCGACGGCCTCCTCCTTCATCGAGAAGAAGACGTCCGTGCCGACGACGGTGTTCAGCGGCAGCCCTTCGTTAATCGCGTTGCGCACGAACCAGTCATGGAAGAAGATCATGCCCGACCGGTCGTTGGGGGAGACTGCCGCATGATGCAGCTCCCGGAAAGGATAAAGCCAAGTTATCAAGCCGGGCTCGTTGGGACGATCCTTCAGCGCCCTTCGGATATGCGGCACGATCTCGGCCGGACCTTCCTCGGCCAGCTCTCCCTTCTCCGTATCGATCGTTAAAATTTCGACGACGCCAGGGCTCTCCGTCTCTCCGGATTCGTTCACTCGGGCAACGGACAGCGGGCAATAGATATCGTGCGGTTCCCTGTCGTACAGGTCGAACCAAGGATTTTGCCAGAACCAGGGGTCGTTCGGGTAGAAGCGATAAGGAAAAGTCTCGCCCGGCAGCTCCGCGATCCGCGACATGTAGCCGGTCATCTCCAGCCCGAAGTCGAAGTTGAGCGCCCCCCACGGCGAGTTGGGCGCCGGATATTCCAGGTAGTTCTTCTCGTAGAGCTGCAGCATCGGGATACAATCCTTCGCCAGATCCATGCCGGTTCCGAAATTGGTTCCCCGGATCTCTACCCGGTAGTCCGGGCATTCCCTCTTGAACAAATCCCAGAACGACAGGACTTTCGCAGATAGCTCGGCATGATCCGCCAACGGGATATTCGTTCCGTCGTAATTGGCTCCGAGGTACGTCCACGGAAAGTACGACAGCGCGAAACCGTTGGAGAACCAGATATAATCGAACCCGAGCGCGGGCAGGAAGCTGGCGCATTGCTTGCCGAAAAACTCGCCGAACGGCGTTCCCTCCGGAATTCCGTCGGGGTAAGCCGCATAGGACGAATCATCCTGCTTCAGCTTCGACCACGTGCAGACGACGGTATAATCGGCCTTCAGCGCAACGTAACGGCCTCCCAGCTCCGCGCGATTGATCTCCGGGTGCGCCTTGTATTTAAAATCTGAGTAAGCGAACTCCGGTCCCGCGTCGAACGTGGCCCCGACCTCCAGCCTTATCCCGAATCGCTCATCGGCGATCCGTTTGAACGAAGCGACGATGCGCTTCAGATCCCCGTAGGTCATGTCCGGCGGATTTGCCGTGTACAGACGGGCAATCCGGGGATTGTCCCGGTCCTGAATGTGGCTGAAATACTCTTCGTTCGCGAACCCGATATATTTCGCCCATTCGAAGGAATCCGTTTCGCGTCCGTTCCAGGTCAAGATTTCGCTGCCGTCCGAAATCCACAGCAGCATGGAGGCCGATTCCGCGATGTCGAGCAGAGGTTTCCACTGCCGAAGCGCTTCCGCGCATACCTCGTCGACGGCCGCTTGCTCCAGACTTTTGAACGGCTTCAGACTCATCTCCAACGTCGCTCTCTTCAACTGTTTCTCGCGCATGCCGGTCATGACGTCCACCCCTTTTATACGATTTCCAGCTCGATGCCCAGCACCTTGGCGACATTCTTCAGCTTGGCGTTGACGTGGCCGACGCCGAGCGCGAAATGGTGGGTCGGCCCCGCCGAGCACCATTGCTCGATGAATTCCGCCACCGGGCGATCGAAGCTGCAGCGCGTGTTCGTATTGCCGGTTTGTGGGATTTCGCCCGGAATGGATAACCCTTCGGTCGCGATCATCTTGAAGCGGCCGTCCGCCGTCTGCGAGATACCGAGCAGCGTTACGGGTCCCGTCTGGATGCTGAACTCGACGCCGATGCCCGAGCCGGCTTTGCCGTGGAACAGATCCAGTCCGCGGATGATCGGCCGTCTGTTCGCGATCTTGATGTTATGAGGACCGTCATGCCCGACCAGCACGACGTTATCGACAAAATCGCACGGGTGCAGCTCGGCGAACGAGCCGCCTGCGTCCAACCGATCCAGGATGAGCATGGCCGCGCACGTCTTGAGGTCCGCTTCCCCCGCCAGAGGAATGCCCTTCCCCGTCAGCAAGGAATTGCCCAGCACCATGTTCGAGCCGATCCGCTCGTACTCATTGTTATCCAGACCCTTGTAATAATAAGCCAGACCGGTCAAGCCGAATTCCGACACCAGCTTGTCCAGCCCGACGGCCACCTTGGCGGACCACTCCAGGTCCTCCTGCTTAATCGGTCTCGTCACGGGATCGATGAACGGATCCGCGATCTTGAAGACGCTTTGAATCTCGTCGATCTTGTCCTTGACTTCTCCGCTCGTCGCCCCGTTGACCCGCTTCGCGAGATCGCACATCTCCAGCATTTGAACATGGGAGCCGAAGGCCGCCGTGAACGCCGTCGGATCCGAATTCATATCGTACATGCCTTCGTACGTATGACCCAGGTATCCGATCTTCGCGTGCCTGAACGCCCTGCGGGCGTTCGCCGCCTGGCACCAGGCCCTTAATTCCGCTACGGCTCTCGGGTCGTCGCGCAGCGTCCCGACGATCATGCCCGCCGCCGGCTTGCCGGCCCTGACGAGCACGCCCCCGATTTCCGGCAGAGAGCAAATATTGTCGTTCGCCAGCTGCATATAAGTCGTGGTGTTCCGGTAATCCAGACGTTTCAACGGTTGGAGCGCCACCAGCACGGTCGGAACGTTCAGGTTGAGAATGGCCGTAGCCGCAGAAGACGAAGTGACGTAAGTGCTCAGGTTGCAGAACAGAAAATCCACGTCGCGGGATTTCAAGTAGGCGGCTGCGGCGAAAGACTTGTCCACATTGTCGACGAAGCCCCCGCTGACGATTTCCACATCGTTGCCCGCCAGCAGATCCTCGAATTGTCGTCCATAGCCTTCCAGCTCTTCCTTCAAGCCTTCGAATTGTCCCCAATACGGCTCGTGACCGACCGTGATTACCCCGACGCGGGCTTTTTTCCGGATATTCGTCAAAGTCATGCTGTATTCCACCTTTGGTTATGAATTGAAAGTCGATTGCGAAAATGTTGCGGTCAGCCTTTCGAAGATGCCTTGTTCAGGACAAGCACCCAATCGTTCCCTCTGCCGCTTGACGGGGCGAAGAACCTGCGAATGCCGGAGCCCGGGAACTCTGCCGGCTCGGACGCTTGCGTAGATTGACCGTTCCTCGGATTAAACCAGGCCGCGCGAACCGTCTCGCTTCCGATCCGGTTCAATGAAACGTCAACGTACAAGCCGTTCGGACAGTAGATCATCGCTCTGCCCGCTCCCCTGATTCCGGGCATGTAGTTGGCTCCTGCAAAGGGATGCGCGATAAGCGTTTGATCCGGTTCGGCTTCGGCGATTCCGAAGGATTCCATCAACGCTTTCAAATGCCGCATTTGGCTCGCCCCCGGCCTCAAGAGAGCATCCTGCCATGACATAATAAAAAACGCGCCGGGCTCGGACTGCTCTACCGAATCGTACAGGCCGTCGCACATCGCCCATACGGATTGGTGCCCGTACGTATGGCCGAATGCCCCGGAGAACACCGCGTAATAGGCGGCTTGCCGGACATCGTCTTCATCGAAGTAACCGTTATGCGGGTTGAAGCCTCTGGGAAAGTCCTCATAGCACGGCTCCGCATCCAGTACCGGCTTGACCGGCGACAGACCGTAATCGGCCTGAACCCGCCGATAATTGGTTTGCTCCCCCCCGCCATGCCCGGACTGGATCATGTTGAAATCGAGCCAATCTTCCTCGTGAACCTGTCCGGAGGAGGAAGCCGAACCTTTCGGATGGAAAGTCATGAGGTGCTTGCCGCCGTCTCCTTCCCTCAACCCTTCCGCCATCGCATTCACGATTTCGAAATGCGAACGTTTCTGCAGGGCCCGGTCTCCCCCCAATACCCAGATGATTTGCGGGTGCTCTCGGTAACGCATGCCTAACCATCGACCATACGCGTAAGCATTCTCTGCCGTGAAGATCTCCGGTCCCTTGCCGAATTGTTTATTGAACTTATCCCCCCAAGTCGGCAGCAGGGCTACGTAAATCCCCTTCTCGGCGGCCGTTTCCAAGACGAAATCGACATGCTCCCAATAGGAATACGGCCCGGACAGATCCGGACTCGCGGGATCCATTCGGCCTTCCGCGTCTCTGAGGAGCGGCACTCTTCCATACGCGTTGCCGGTCGACGTGCCCACGAGATCCCCGAGAGCGACGGCTTGAACGACATTGAAGCCTTGTTCTGCCCGGCAGGACAAATAATGCGAAGCCTCTTCGCGATTCAGCTTATGAAAAAGCTGCCAAGCCGTATCGCCAAGCCAGAAGAACGGCGTTCCGTCCTCTCGTTCGAGATAGCGTTTATTCTTGCTAACCTGTAACCTTAACCTGTTTTCAACCAACTTGATGTCCCTCCTCCCGGTGATGATACAGTAACCAATCTGAAATAGGGCTACAATAGGTTAGGCTCAAGTAGTAGAAAATGGACAACGCAGTAAAAAAAATCTCGTATTCGTTTCTTCGATTCCCTACTACAATGAGCTAGAAAGGAGGCGCTAAGATGATGCGGCAATTCTGTTGTCATCCAGTTGCTCCGCCGCCCGCCCACATTTACTTGCCGACACCCGGCACGAGACGCAGCAATCCAATGGATATGCACGGTTATTCGCGCTGCAGAATTTATGTGCTCAGGTCAACCGAAAACGCCTCGATCGACCTGGTGATCAAGGGAGCGCCGAACGAATACGGTCCTTATTTGCAAGAGCTTGGGGAGCAGGCTTCGCAGTGCGACGTAACGTCGGATCTCTCTTTTGTTTTGCGCGATATTTCGCGTTACCTGGTCATCGAGATCCCGCGACTGACGGGGAGTTGGACGATTTGGGCGGTTCCTATTCATGCATAAAGAGGAGATCGGCCTATGCCGGAAATGAAAATTGAAAATATCGCTATGGATTACGAAGGGGAATGGAATGCGGTTCCTTGCGTCGATGCCAGTCTTGGAAGCAGGCATGAAACAAACGATGCGGCCGTTGACGACGCTGCGGCGAGATGGAGCGGGGCTTTTCGCTCCGCTAAGGTGTACGCTTCAACGGGCGACTACGGCCTTGCGGAGATTTGGGTGGATGGAAAACGACTTCAGGAGATCGATCTGTACAGTCCATCCGATCGTCATGGCATACTCGTCTGTTCCATCGACCATTTGGAAGCGGGATTCCATACGTTGGAAATACGAAAAAGCGGCCGGAGGAATAAACGCTCATCCTCTTGCCGCTTGAATCTCGATTATCTTGAACTGGATTTCGTAAAGCCTTTGAAGGTCAGTTACCACCAAATCGTCTGCGTCGGCGATTCGATCACCTTCGGCGCCAACGTCGAAGACAGACCGCTCGGGTTATACGGACGCAGGCTGCAAGGCATGCTTGCCGTTCCGGTTAGCGTACACGGCTTATCCGGCGCCTCGATTCGCACGGTTACAAGCGTGCTCGATGCCGTTGCCGCGCCTCGTAAGCCGGAGCTTATCCTGTGGCTTGCAGGCATGAACGACGAGAGTCCGTATTCGCCCATGGTTCAGGGCATCGACCGCATCAGGGAGCTGATGCCCGAAGCGGAGCTGATCGTCTCCAATATTCCATACAATACGTTTTATTCCGTAGAGCAGAATCAACGCAAGGCAGACGAAGTGATGCAGGCTTGCCGGAAAACGTCGGTTCCTTGCATCGATCTGTACGGATTGACGCATGGGAACGTCCGGCTTCATCTTCCGGAGAATACCGTACATCCCAATTCCGAAGGTCACGGCGTGATCGCTTCAGCATTCTACCGGGAGATTATGCGTCGGACATATAGCTTCGAACCGCCTGTAGCGCCTCTTCCGCGTTCCGGACGCTGAAGCGGATTTCCGGGCGATCCCCGTACCGCTCCGCCGTATAGGCATATCTCGGATCGTAGTAGTGTAAGAGAAGCAGCTCCACGGCTTCCGCGAAACGGTCTGCCAGCAGCAACGCTTCGATCTCGGCCGCGACGGGAGTATGAATGCGCAGCTTGATTTGCCTGAACGCTTGAACGTATTGCTCCTTAAATTCCACAGGGCGATAATCGACAAGGATTTGCTCGACCCTCGCACTGACGGGCATATCGATCCAGATCGGAACGCCCTCTTCTTTTTTGCGGATCAGCGGATCGGGCAGCATCACTTTCCCGATTCGTTTGCTCTCCGCTTCGAACAGGACGAAGGGAGAATGCCGGTAACGAAGCATCTCTTCGAGAAGATGAGCGTCGAACGTTTTCTGATTACGGCTTTTCAAGCCGATGTGCCCGAAGATCGATCCCCGATGCCCCGCCATCGCCTCCAGATCCAATACCGGGTAACCTTCCTCTCTTAATCGGCGGAGCAGCGCCGTCTTTCCCGTCCCCGTGTTGCCGTGGATCACGTAAGCCCGCGGGGGGAAATCCAACGTATTTATCGTTTCGACGACCCATCTGCGATACTCCCGATAGCCGCCGATCAAACGGAACGCTTGAATGCCCATCAAGGACAGAAGCGTTGCCGTCGTCTTGCTTCTCATGCCGCCGCGCCAGCAAAACACGACTTTCTTAGGTCGGATGCCCGCGAATTCCTTAATAAAGGCGGGAAGCTTGGCCGAGACGATCTCGAGTCCCCGCTCTTTCGCCGCCTGGACGCTCGTCTGCTTGTAGATCGTTCCGATCTCCGCTCTCTCGGCGTCGTCGAACAAAGGGATGTTCAGACTGCCCGGTATGGTGGCCAGCTCGTATTCGGACGGAGAGCGAACGTCTACGAACGCAAGCTCCTGCTTCTGTTGCAGCGTTCTTAATTCTTCGAGGGTAATATCTTGAAGCAAATAGATTCTCTCCTTACTTTGAAGCTCTCATTCAGCCTCTTCTACACAACCACGATCCGTCCCGGATGCTCCTCCACCGCCTCGCCGATCCGGCTTGCCTCTACGCCGGCTTCGCGCAGCGCCTCCAGCAGAGCGTCGGAATCGGACGGCGAGACGGCAATCAACAGACCGCCCGAAGTGACGGCGTCGCACAAAATCCATCTGTCGACTTGATCCGCGGACTCCGGGAACGCGACCGAATCTTGAATGTGGGCGAAGTTGTTTTTCGTCCCGCCGGGAACGAAGCCAAGATCCGCGAGCTCTCTGACTCTAGGCAGCAGCGGAACCTGATCCTTCGCGATGCGCAGCCCCACTCCGCTGCCTTTGGCCATCTCCAGCGCATGACCGAGCAGCCCGAATCCGGTCACGTCGGTGCAGCCGTGGACTTGGAAGCGGCTCATCGTTTCGGCGGCCGTTTTGTTCAATGTCGCCATCACCGCCGTAACGCGCGCAACCTCCTCCTCCGACAGTTGCTCCTTCTTGATGGACGTCGTCAGAATGCCTACCCCGATCGGCTTCGTCAAGATCAGCTGGTCTCCCGCCTTCGCACCGGCATTGGTTCGAACCTTCGCCGGATGTACAAGGCCGGTCACGGCGAGACCGAACTTCGGCTCTTTGTCGTCGATAGAGTGCCCGCCCACGAGCGTAATGCCCGCCTCGCTCACCTTGTCCGCCGCGCCGCGCAGAATGTCCGCGAGCACCTGCTTGTCCAGCGTAGTGATCGGGAACGCCACGATGTTGAGCGCCGTCAACGGGGTGCCCCCCATCGCGTAGATGTCGCTGATCGCGTTAGCCGCGGCGATTTGGCCGAAAGAATATGGATCGTCGACGATCGGCGTGAAGAAGTCGACGGTCTGCACGAGCGCAAGCTCGTCGTTAAGGCGGTACACTCCCGCGTCGTCGCTCGTATCCAGGCCGACGAGCAGATCGGGATTCGGCGCCGCCGAAGGAAGACTGCGAATGACCTGGGCCAAGTCGGCCGGTCCGATTTTGCAGCCGCAACCTCCTTTGCTGGAGTAAGAAGTCAATTTGATTTTGTCTGTTGTCGACATGCGGCCAATTCCTTTCTATTATCGTAACTTAATGAACCTCCCCTACTTACGCTTCGCTTAGAAGTAGGGGTTTCTTACCAGCCACACCGTTACTTTCTGCAAACAAATAGGTTGACTACTTGCTTTCGCTGCCAGCAGCGGAAATCT